>NZ_JBFTSF010000086.1:0-22347 GCF_056399905.1 Cupriavidus sp. 01L46 | reverse complement strand
GTTCAGACTATGCCGCCGTGTGCGGGGTAGCCCCCGGGAAAATCACCCTGCGGCCATGCCGCTGGCGCTCGATATCGCTTCCGGTGCCTGTATCTCTATGCGGGACTTCCCTTTCGCCGTGCGCGCGGGCCTGGCGCCACTTGGCTTCCTGATGGTGGCCGCACTGGTGCCGGCGGCCGCCGCGCCGGCCTCGCTGTCAACGCTAGCGAGACTGCTGTTAGGCACGGTGGATGGCAGGAGCACCGGCATGAGTGGCGTGACACGCCTTACCGGCGGTGTGGCCAGCTCAGACGCAGAACTCGACACGGCTTGCCAGGAACTGACGCGCGCCGGGCCATTCATGCTGGACGCCGCGACGCGGATGGAGGGATGCAGCGTCTCGCCCGGCAAGCGCGTGCAGTTCCGCCTCAGCCTGGTTGGCGTGGATGCGACCCGCGAGGGCACCGCGGCGTTCATGGCGAGCGCCCGCCCCGTGCTCGAGCGCGGCATCTGCCGCAACCCGGACGTGCCGGTGCTGGGCCAGTTAGGCATCACGCTGAGCTATCGTTACGCGGGAATCGGCAACCGCCCGCTGGGAGACGTCACGATTACGCCAGACCGCTGCGGCCCGAAGTAAAGACTCGAAGTAAAGACTCGAAGTAAAGACTATTTTCTTTCCTGCGCGCATTCCTGGCGATACGCCTCGTCGAGCTTCTTGCGCTCCGCTTGCCGCTCGATATTGGGATGGGTGCTGCCATCCGCGCTGGTCACGGTGGCTTTGCCGGTGGTCCATTGCGCTCCCGCTGGCAGTGCATTGATCTTGTCGAGCAAGCCCTGGCAATGGGTGCGCTGGGATGGCGTGAGGGTGCCGTCCGCCGCCGGCCCGACATTGTCGGTGGCGGTATCCAGCAAGAGCCGCGGCGGCGGCGGCGCGACCATCGGCGCGGGCACTTCCAGCTCGGCCGCAGTGGCAGCCTGGCCCGCAAGCAGCCCCAGGCCCAGGGCGGCAGCCATGATGATCGAAGCCCGTTTCATGTTCAGTTCTCCACAGCGGGGGCGCATTGCGCCTTCCATGACGATGTTCCAGGGGTCGCCCTGCTGGCTGGTACCGAAAAACCGCATGTTTCCGATGTCCCTCCTTAGGTGGCGGCAGCCGCCGGCAATGCAGGCACGAACCAGACTTGGCTTCGTTCCTTGCCGTTGCCGGCCCGACCAGTGCGATTGCGCAGTTGCTCAAGCTTGAGCAGCGCATCTGCAAGCATACTCTTGAGGCGGGTGTTTTCCTCCTGCAGGTCTCGCAACTTGCGGTTGTCGCGCGCTTCGCTGCCAGCGCCCTGGCCGTACTTGATGCGCCAGCCATAGAAGGACGCGTCGCCAAAAAAGCAGAACGAATTTCCAATATTTGATATTCCCACTCTTGATTTCCGGATTCGTTCTTTTACTTTCATTCAACCGAAAAAATCCGGTTAAACGGACAAAATACCAATTTTTCGGCGCACTACACGCCAAATCGAGCCAATTTATGATCAGAATGAAAAGAATATTGTCAATGTCTTCATGTCCTAACAAAGAGTATTTTTTGATCGATTTTTATGAAATGATTTTCACGAGACCACTGGCAAGTTTCAAAGTTCTGCATTAATCTTGTCTGGCATTAACCAAATTTCCATCTCCAGCAACCGGGCCTCGCGCCCCGGCGCAGGCTGGCGACGATAAGCGCAACGCGTAGCCGGTCGGCTGGTCATTTTTTCAGCGTTGCTTCTCTATACCGGGCCACATGCAAGCAGCACTGCGTCGTAATTCCCCCAGTTTGTCGGGAGATTTTGAAGACCATCATGCCTTGCGGATGCAATGACGCTGTGAGGGGGCTTGTCTTGACGGCCTGGCACGGCAATGGACCAGATACGCCAGCTCCCCGGCACGGCAGATGCGGCATGGCCTTCGGGCTTCAGGGTCTTGGCGCAGAGACAGAGAAGAAAACAAAAACAAGTTTGAAATCCGGAGAAGTCACCATGCGGCACGTCAGCACCAAGCTCTTGCACGTTTTTGTTTTGTTGATGGAATATCGTGACCTCAGCGCCGTCGCCGCCTGCACGCAAGGCCGGGTTCCGACCATTGCCTACAGCCTCGCGCGTCTGCGCGAAATCACCGGCGACCCACTTTTCATCAAGCGCAATGGCACGCTGGAACCTACCGCGCATGCCCTGCGGCTGGAGCAGACCGCCCGCCAGATCTTGTCAACATGGGCGCACCTGGTACGCCCGCTCGCCCCCGTCGCCGAGGAGGCAAGCCCGCACCGCCGTATCTCGATCGGGTTTTCGCCGTCGATCGGCGATCCGGTCATTACCGAGATCCTCACGGCCTTGTGCGAGCAGTTTCCCGATGACCGCTTCATGACGCGGCCGGTCTTTGCCGACGCCGCGCTGGCCACCCAGCTTGGCAGCGGCGAGCTGGACTGCGCCTTCGTGGTCGATAGTCACTTTGTGCCAGAAGACATAGCGCTGCACAACATCATGGCCACGCCGCGCCGCCTAGTCAGCGTGGTGCGGCCAGGCGGCGTTGAGGATGCGGATAGCCGGCACGAGTGGATACTGCTGCAGGAAGACACCGAGCCCGGTAGCCCGCTGCAGGGTTTCCTGAACCGGCTCGCGCACGATCCCGCCTACCGGGAAACCGTGGTGCCGTCCTGGCACACGCAAGTTGCGCTGCTGCTTGCCGCGGGCGGCATCTGTCCGCTGCTGGATTTCAACGTGCCTCTAGTGACACGCACACACAAAACGCGCCTGCTGGCGCCGCCCGGCGGCTTCCCGGAATGGGCAGCCCTGCATTTCTGGGCGCCTGTGCGCGCCGGCAACGCACTGCGCGGCATCATGGAGATCGGGAGCACCGTGCTGCGTGATCCCGTCACCGCCATCGACCGCCGTCACCAGTCACACGAGACGCGCACCTCTGCCTACGCAGCCTGACCCTGCTGCCCCCTGCTGCCCCCTGCTGCCACTGAAGCACGCCGCGCTGCGGCGTGTCGGCTTGCGGCTAGCCACGCCCGCCGGCCCGTGAGGGTTTCCGCGTCCTCCTCTCAAAATTGAGAATAGTCTCAGTCCTGACGCCGAAGCCAACGCTTATGCTTCATGGGCACCTCCTGCTTCCTGTTCGTCCGAGCAAAGCATGCGCCTGGAGGTGCTTTGTTCCTGTGCTGTTCGCGCCGCCGGCGAAAAGCCGTGCGGCGCTTTTTTTCAAGGGCGCGATCCCCTTGCGGCAAGCGCCGCCCAACGCGAATCGAAGCACTCGCTTTTCATGTTCGCGGCATCCGTGCCGCAAGCCCTTCCAGCTCGCGCCAGGCATGTGCGGCCCGGACACCGTGCATGCCTGCGCTTGCGCAGGAGCATTGCCATGCCTTTGAAAATCTTGATTGCCGATGACCATCCCGCCATTACGCTCGCAGTCAGGAGCCAGTTGCGGAACCAGACCGGCTGGGAGGTCTGCGCGGATGTCCACAGCTCCGCCGAGCTGCTGCAGGCCGTGCGCGCATTCCGGCCGGATATCGTCGTCACCGATTACCACATGCCCTGCAGCAACGCGAGCGATGGCATCCGCCTGCTAGCCAGCCTGCGGCGGCACTTTCCGGCGTTAGCCGTGGTGGTGCTCACCATGATCACCAACCCGCTGGTCCTGCGCGCCATCCTGAACGCAGGCGCCCATGGTCTCCTGCTCAAGGACTCGCAGCTGGACGAACTGGTCACCGCCATCATCCGCGTCGAACGCGGGCTGCGCTTTATCGGCGACTCCGCCGCGCGCGTGCTGGAGCAGTCCGGCGCCCACTACGCGCCCGGCAGCGCCGGCGCCCTGTGCCTGTCGGTACGCGAGTCCGAAGTCATGCGGCTCTACCTCAGTGGCAACTCGATCACCGGGATTGCCGGGCAGCTGAGCCGCAGCGTCAAGACCATCAGCCGCCAGAAAAACAGCGCCATGCGTAAGCTGGGGGCCAGCAATGAGCGCGAGCTGTTCGACTTCGCGGCGCAACAGGGCCTGGTGCTGCCGAACCCGGATCGTCCTCAGGAGAGCCAGCCGGCCAGCCAGTCCGACTGGCTATAATCGCAGCGCCGCGCAGGCAGCCGTTTCTGCCAGCCTCGCTACTTGGAGGCCGTTTCAACATGAAGCGAAGCGGTTCTGGCTAGGCGCGCGGCCGCAGACAGTACAAGTGGTACGCCAAGGCCGCGCAACGACGCCAGCATCTTTTTGAAATGGCCTCTTAGCCAACCAACGTCATCGCCATGTCCAACCTTGCCGCAACCACCGCACCCGCCGCTCCAGGCACCCCATCCGATGCGGCAAGGCCCCTGCGCGTGCCCGCCATGCTGGTGGCGGCGCCGGCCTCGGGCCAGGGCAAGACCACCGTGACGGCCGCGCTGGCATGGCTGCACCGCCGCGCCGGCCGCACCGTCCGCGTCTTCAAAAGCGGCCCCGACTACCTCGACCCCTCCATTCTCGCGGCTGCCAGTGGCGCGCCGGTCCACTCGCTCGACTTGTGGATGACCGGCGCCGAAGACGCCGCGGCACGCCTTGCCCAGGCAGCGGCCGAAGCCGACCTGATCCTGGTGGAGGGCGTCATGGGCCTGCACGACGGCACCCCCAGCAGCGCCGACCTGGCGCGCCATTTCGGCCTGCCGGTGCTTAGCGTGATCCAGGCCGGCGCGATGGCGCAGACGTTTGGCGCGCTGGCCTTCGGGCTGGCGGGCTACGGCCAGCCGCTGGCTTCCATGCAAGTGCTTGCCAACGGGGTGGCCTCCCCGCGGCACGCCGATATGCTGAAAGAGAGCCTGCCGGCGCATATCGCCTGGGCCGGCGCGCTAGCGCACGACAACGCGGCATCGCTGCCCGAGCGGCACCTGGGCCTGCTGGCGGCCGATGAACTGCCCGACCTCAACACGCGGCTGGACCGCCTCGCGGATGCACTCGCCGGGCAACCCATCGGCGCCCTGCCCGCGGCCGTGGAGATTGCCGCGGCGGCGCCGCTGCCCGTGCCGCCGCCGCTGCTGGCCGGCAAGACCATCGCCATCGCCCGCGACGCCGCGTTCCGCTTTATCTACCCTGCCAACCTGGATACGCTCCAGGCGCTCGGCGCCCGGCTGGCCTTCTTCTCCCCGCTCGACGACGCTGCCTTGCCCGCCTGCGATGCGCTCTGGCTGCCCGGCGGCTACCCCGAGCTGCACGCCGCGCGCCTGTCGGCCAACACAGGCATGCTGGCCGCCCTGCGCCAAGCCCATGCCAACGGCCTGCCGATCCTGGCCGAATGCGGCGGCATGATGGCGTTGTTCGAGACGCTGGTCGACAAGGCCGGGCATAGCCACGCCGTGGCGGGCCTGCTGCCTGGCACGGTGATCATGCAACGCCGCCTTGCCGCGCTCGGCCATCAACAACTGGCGCTGCCCGAAGGCACCTTGCGCGGCCACACCTTCCATTACTCCAGCGCGCAAACCCCGCTGGCGCCCTACTGCCACGCCACCGTGCCGCGCGACGGGTCGCGGGGCGAAGCGGTGTTCCGGCAGGGCGCGCTGACGGCGTCCTACACGCATCTGTATTTCCCGTCCAACCTGTTGTCCATTGCAGCGCTGTTCGGCGGCGCGCGGTAAGTGCAAGCATCACGTAATGCCACAAAACTCGCGCCGGTACTGCTCCGGCGTGACGCCAGCCTCGCGCTGGAACATCGCGATAAACGCGGATGCCGTGCTGTAGCCGAGTGCGAACGCGATCTCCTGCACGCTGCGGCCCGCCTCCAGGGCATCGATGGCACGCAGGAAACGCAGACGCTGGCGCCAGTCGCCGAAGGACATGGCCAGCTCGTGCTGGCAACGGCGCGCAAGGGTGCGTTCGGTCATGTGCACGCTGGCAGCCCATTCAGCCAGCGTGCGATGGTCGCCAGGATCGGCCTGCAGCGCCTCCAGCACGGCGGCCAGGGCGGGTGTGGTTGCCGCCGGGAGGTAACAGCGCTGCACCGGCGCCACGGCAAGCTGGTCAACCACCACATGCGCCAGCCGAAGATCGGCGGGCGTGCGCGGCACATGCAGGTCGCGCGCGGCAAAATCCGCCAGCACGCTCTTGATGATCGGGCTGATGCGCACCGTGCAGGGCTCGGCCGGCAGTTGCGCGCATAGGCCGGGCTCGATGTAGATCGAGCGGTAAACGATCGCGTGGCGCAACGTGCAGCTGTGCACCACCTTTGGCGGAATCCATATGGCGTACTGCGGCGGGGAAAGCAGCCGCATGCCCACGGTTTCCATCTGCATCGAGCCGTGCGCGGCGTAGTTCAGGTGACCCCAGCTATGACTGTGCGCCTCCGCCAGGGTATCGGCGCCGAACTCGTCGTAGCGCAGGTAGAAGGGGCCTTCCATCCCTTCGACATCCAGGATCGGCAGGAAACGCCACTTGTCGGCCATGGCCATGCTTTTTGGGTCCGTTGCTACACAGAGTCCGGAATTCCGGTCGATATGTCCTAATTGAGCTATATAGATCAACACAGACGCGCTCATGATAGCGTTCCAAACACATCAGAGAAAGCGCTCATGTGGCAATACGCCTTTCCGCTCCTGGCCGTCGTGATCTGGTCAGGCAACACCGTCGTCAGCAAAATGGCCGCCGGCACCATCGCGCCGGCCGAGATCAGCTTCTACCGCTGGTTGCTGGCAGCCGTGCTCTTCACGCCGCTGGCACTGCGTCCCGTGCTGCGCAACTGGGCCGCGATCCGGCCCGGATTGGGGCGGATCGCCGTGCTGGGCCTGCTCGGCATGGTGGCCTATCAGTGCCTGGCCTACTATGCCGCCTACCTGACCACGGCGACCCACATGGGCATCATCGGCTCGCTCACGCCGATGATGGTGCTGGCATTGTCGATCTTGCTACTGGGACAGGGCCTGACCGCTGGCGCCGTGGCGGGGTCCGTGCTGTCGATTACCGGCGTGCTGGTGGTCGTATCGTCGGGAAACCTGGGCAGCCTGCTGACCAGCGGCGCCAACCTCGGGGACGCACTGATGCTGCTGGCCATGCTGGCCTACGCGGTCTATGTGATCTTGCTCAAGCGCTGGAAGATGAAGGACGTGCCGGCGCTGCAACTGCTTTACCTGCAGATCGTCGCGGCCGTCATCGCGTTGCTGCCGCTATACCTGCTCACGCCAAAGATGGGCCTCTCGGCCGCCAATCTCCCTCTGGTCGGGTTCGCCGGGCTTATGGCATCGATGGTTGCACCGCTGGTGTGGATGCACGCCGTCGCCCGCATCGGGCCGAGCMGTGCGAGCATGTTCTTCAACTTGATCCCCCTGCTCACCGCGCTGATTGCTGCGGGCTTGCTTGGCGAATCGCTCGCGCCATATCACGCGGTCGGCGGGGTGCTCACGGTGTTGGGCGTGCTGCTGGCCGAGATATGGATGGCGCCGTTGAGGCTGCAACTGGCCCGGCCGTAGGGACAGCTGGGTTAGTCAGGACGGTTGGGGCAAGGTCATCGTGGATGCCGCGCTCACACGGCGTCCGCCTTGTCCTGCTGTGTGCGCAGCACCGCTTCGGCAATGCCGCCCTCAAGCTCTTCCAGTCCCTTGGACAGATTGCGCATGGTGGTCTCGGAGACGTTTTCCAGCACGTCCTGCAGAAACGCCGAGCGCAGCGGCAATGCCTGCTCCACTACGCCATGCCCGAGCGCCGACAGGGTGACGTTGGTCACGCGGTTGTCGCGCTCGCTGGTGTTGCGCTCGACCCAGCCGAGCTCCTGCAGCGCCTTGAGCTGGCGCGTGAGCGCGCCCGGGTCCATGCCGACGCGGTCGGCAAGGGGCTTCTGCGCGATGGGCCCGGCGTGCGTGTACAACGCGGACAGAATGCGCCAGCGCGGCAAGGGATGGCCGATGCGCTGCTCGAAAGCCGCGGCATAGGCCCGGTAAGTTCGCCCGAACTGCTGTAGCACAGCCAGGCTTTGACGCTCCAATTCCACTCCAATCTCCTGCTTGGGGCACCGTCACGCGACGGGCAACCTCCCCACATTATCGGCTAGCCCCGCGCCCTACTCCGTTGCCATGACCGGCTTGACGGCGCGCTCCAGCTTGATCGGCGGCACCCGCCGTGAACGCCACAGGCCCAGCACCGCAATCACCGCGGCCAGCGCCAGCCCCATATGAATGGCCCCAACCAGCGACAGCCGGGCCTGCTCCAGCAACAAGGCGCCATTGTGCCCGGCAGCCTCCAGCTGCGACAGCAGGCTAGCCTGCGCCGCACGGTCGATCAGGATCTGCGGATCCGCCATGCGCGCCTGCCACTGCCCGGCGCCAGCGCTCTGCAGCGCGTCGTGCACGCCACTGAGGTAGCTGCGCGTGACCAACGTGCCCACCACGGCAGTACCGATCATGCCGCCGACCATGCGCAGCGACTGCAGCATCGCCGTGGCAATGCCCAGATGCTCGCGGCCCGCGGTCTGCTGCGCAAACACCGTCAGGTTGGGCATGATGAAGCCGAGCCCGAAGCCACATAGCAGCATCATGCCCAGCAACAACTGGTGCGACATCCCGCGCGTCGCCTGGGACAGCCCAAGGCAAGCCAGCGCCAGCATGCCGAATCCCGCATACAGCATATTGTTAGGCTGGCGGATGCGGGTGATGATGCGCCCATTGATGATACTGCCCACCGTGATGCACACCACCAGCGGGGTCACCAGCACGCCCGCCTCCTTCGGCGAATAGCCAAAGCCCCCCTGGAACAGCAGCGGCGCGTACAGCAGCAACGAGAACATCGCGAAGCCGACGAACACGGCCAGCAGGAACAATGGCGCCAGCCCGGGATTGCGGAACATCTCCAGCGGCAGGATCGGGTTCGGCGTGCGGCGCTCCCATTGCCATAACCCAACCAGCGCGCACACCGACATCACCAGCAAGCCGCCGGTGACCAGCCCGAACCCACGCTCGGGCATCAGCTCCACGCACAGCTGCAAGCCGCCCAGCCCCACRCCGATCAACGCCGCGCCGAGCCAATCCACCTTGATCGCGCCG
Organism: Cupriavidus sp. 01L46; assembly: GCF_056399905.1. Classification (NCBI taxonomy): domain Bacteria; kingdom Pseudomonadati; phylum Pseudomonadota; class Betaproteobacteria; order Burkholderiales; family Burkholderiaceae; genus Cupriavidus; species Cupriavidus sp. 01L46. The sequence goes on along the minus strand of NZ_JBFTSF010000086.1, from coordinate 13,348 downwards.
GTATTGGTCTGCTGGCGCAAGTGCGGCAGGTAGCGCCAGGCAAACCACAACCCCAGCAAGCCCACCGGCAAGTTCACGTAGAACACCGAGCGCCAGCCATAGGCCTCGGTCAGCACGCCGCCAAGCGACGGCCCCACCGCGTTGGCAATGCCGAACGCCGCGCTCATCATCACCTGCCAGCGCAGGCRCACATGCGAATCGGGGAACAGGTCAGGGATACAAGCAAAGGCAGTGCCCACCAACATGCCGCCGCCAATGCCCTGCAGGCCGCGCGCAAGCACCAGGAACGGCATGCTCGTTGCCATGCCGCACAACGCGGAAGCCAGCGTGAACACAACGATCGACGCCATCACGAAGGGCTTTCGCCCGTAGTAATCGCCCAGCCGCCCGAAGATCGGCACGGTGATCACCGACATCAGCAGATAGGCCGTCGCCACCCAGGCGTAGTACTCGAACCCCTGCAGTTCGGCCACCACGGTCGGCAGCGCGGTGCCGACCACGGTCTGGTCAAGTGCGACCAACATCACCACGAACGCGATACCCAGYATGGCCAGCAGGGACTCGCGGAATGGCAGCACCTGCCCGCTGCTATGCGCCTCGTGAGGCTGCGAAATCATTTTATTGTCCCATCAATGATTGTGTAGTCAATCATTATAGGGCAGGGTCGGGGAGCCGGTGATAGAGATTGCGATCGACAGATGCAACCGGAATCCGCACCGCCGGCCGCTCTCGGCACCGAGAAGCATCTGGGCTGGCCGACCTGGCCGGGTGCCTAGATCGGCACAGCGTCATCGGTGGCATGGACCAGCAAAACCCTTCAAGCCAGAGCCACCCCATACTGCGCAAGAAACATCGCAACCGCCGAATCCACCACCTGCCGCTGCAACGCCGCATCCAGCGGCGGCTGTCCCATGGTGATCTGCGGCCAGAAGGCGAAGGCCTTGATCAGCGCCTGTAGCTGACAGGCGGCAAAGGCGGGATCCGCCGCTTTCAGCTTGCCGTCGGCCTGCGCCGCGCGTATCCAGACATTGATGCCCTCCTCCCGCTCGCCCAGCCTGGCGACCATTTCCCTCGCCCGCTCTGGCGAGTGGATGGTCTCGGCGATGGCAACGCGTGCCAGGTCGATGAAGCTGGCGTTGTTGAGCATGTTCATCTTCAGGCGCACCAGCTCGCGCAGCTGCGCATCCACCGGCTGGTCGCTCGCGTAAGCCATGTCAAGGTCGCCCTGGCTGCTCTCCCATAACTGGGAAAGTATCTCGGCAAACAGCTCGTCCTTGCTGGCGAAGTGGTTGTACACCGTGCGCTTGGAAACCGCTGCCCGGGCGGCGACCTTGTCCATGCTGGTGACTTCGAAGCCGTTGTCGCGGAACTCGGCGATGGCGGCCTGAATGATGGCTTCGCGTTTGYGATCCGTCAGGCGTTGGGCTGGGGGCATGGCGTTCCTGGGGGGCCTTGGCGTCGGGGAAAGGGGGTAATTTTACACCGACAAGTTTACTTTCCAGAAAATGGAAACTACACTGTGCAGTACAGTTTTTGCAAATCGAAGCTGGATGGAACGGCCCCCGCCGCTTGCCCTGCCCCCACTTTGGATCCTGATTGCCATCATGACCAATCATTCGCCCCGTCCCGTCAGCCGCCAGAGCTACACCCAGTCGCCGGAATCGCGCGCGAGCCAGGCACGCGCCCTGGCCGGGCCGCCAAAGGGCGGCTTGCTCAAGACCCTCGGCATCGCCTGGCGCTTTCTCTTCGACAAACCCGCGGACACCCAGCCCGCCGGCCCGGTTCCGGTGCAAACGCTGACGCAGGCTGACCTGCTCRCCGCGCCGGACAACACGGTATTCCGGCTTGGGCATTCCACCGTGCTGCTGAAACTGCGCAACGCTTTCTGGATCACGGATCCGGTCTTTAGCGAGCGCGCTTCGCCGGTGCAATGGGCTGGGCCGCAGCGTTTCCATCAACCGCCGATTGGCATCGACGATTTGCCGCCCATCAAGGCGGTGATCCTCTCGCACGATCACTACGATCACCTGGACCGCGCGGCCATCATGGCACTGGCGGACAAGACCGAGCACTTCCTGACGCCGCTGGGCGTAGGGGATCGCCTGATCGACTGGGGGATCCACGCGGGCAAGGTGAGACAGCTCGACTGGTGGCAAACCACCGAGGTGGAGGGCGTGCGCTTTGTCGCTACACCGGCACAGCATTTTTCCGGGCGAACGCCATTTGACGGCAACCGTACGCTGTGGGCATCGTGGGTGATTCTGCACACCGGTCTGCGCGTGTTCTTCAGTGGCGACACGGGCTACTTCGATGGCTTCAAGCGCATTGGCGAGCGGTATGGCCCATTTGATCTCACACTGATGGAAACCGGCGCCTACGACGTGAACTGGCCCGCCGTGCACATGCAGCCTGAGCAGACCCTGCAGGCGCATATCGACCTGAGGGGCAATTGCCTGCTGCCGATTCACAACGGCACCTTCGACCTGGCCATGCACGCCTGGCACGAGCCCTTCGACCGCATCATCGCGCTGGCCGCCGCGCGCGGCGTTCCCGTCAGCACCCCGCGCATGGGCGAGGCCGTCAGCATCCTGCAAGCGCACAACGGGGATCGCTGGTGGCTGGACGTAAAGACGCGCCGCAACCGCAAATCGATGCCGCCCGCAAGCCCGCGCATCGTCAACGAACAGCCCTGAGAAAAACAATGACCGCCCGGGCCGCCGAGGAGATTCCCGCGCTGGCGGCCAGTCGGCTGGCCTGAGCCACGCCAAACTCACAATCGCATCACGGTGTATCATGGCTGCGTTGCAGGCTCTCCGCCTGCATCAGCGTTCTCAGGGCGGGGTGAAAGTCCCCACCGGCGGTGATGGCGATTTTTTCGCATAAGCCCGCGAGCGCCCGGTTCTTCTCGAAGTCTCCGAGAGCCGGGGTCAGCAGATTCGGTGTCACTCCGAAGCCGACGGTCATAGTCYGGATGAAAGAGAGCGCGATGTTTCTGTTCCCCCGCTCCGTCTCCCGGCGCCGGGGGACTAAACTCGTGCGCCCTGATTCTGGTAACCCACTCTTCTGAAGAAGACCATGAATCAGTTAGTTTCTCCTGTCCAGCGCGACCACCGCGACCTCCAGGACACCACTCCCGTCAATCCGGCCTGGCGCTTTGCGTTTATCCATGCGCAATGGCATGCGGATATCGTGCATCAGGCCCGCGACGCCTTCCTCGCTGAAATGGCCGCGCGCGGCGTAGCGCGCGAGGCGGTGGACGTGATTGAAGTGCCTGGCGCGTTCGAGATCCCGCTGCATGCACGCAAGCTGGCGGACACCGGGCGCTATGCGGCGATCGTAGCGTCGGGCTTTGTCGTCGATGGCGGMATCTACCGCCACGAGTTTGTCGCGGACGCCGTCATCAGCGGCCTGATGCGCGTGCAGCTCGATACGCAGGTGCCCGTGCTTTCCGCCGTGCTGACGCCGAAAAGCTTCCACGATCATGAAGACCACCGCAAATTCTTCAGCGAGCACTTCGTCGTGAAGGGCCGCGAGGCGGCGCAGGCCTGCATCAAGACGGTGGAAAGCCTGAGCAAGCTGGTAGCTTGACCGGATCTGGCCCGCGCTAGGGCTCGGGGGCGCGGCGCGCATCTTCAGGGAATCAGTACGTTTCCAGATGCAGCCGCCCATCCTTCTTGAGCGCGGCGCCCACCGTGTCCCACGACAAACCCGCCTGCTGCGCCACGTCCCGCAAGGCCAGCACCACGCCCTCCTCCATGCTCTTGAGCCCGCAAACGTAGAAGCAGGTGTTCGGGTCCGCCAGCAACGGCCCCAGGTCGGCTGCGCGCTCGCGCATCACGTCCTGCACATAGCGCTTGGGCTGCCCCGGGGTGCGCGAGAACGCGAAGTTGATATCGATGAAGTCCTTGGGCAGGCTTTGCAGCGGGCCGAAGTAAGGCAGCTCCTCCTGCGTGCGCGCGCCGAAAAACAGCATCAGCTTGCCGCCCTCGAACTTGCCGGACTTGCGCAGCCGCCGGCGCCATTCCGTCATCGCGCGCATCGGCGCGCTGCCGGTGCCCGTGCAGATCATCACGATATGGGAGCGCGGATGGTTGGGCATCAGGAAGCTCGCGCCAAACGGCCCGATCACTTCCACCTTGTCACCCACCTGCAGGTCGCACATATAGTTCGATGCGACGCCRCGCACCGGGTTGCCCTGGTGGTCTTCCAGCACGCGCTTGATGGTGAGCGAGATGTTGTTGTAGCCCGGCCGCTCGCCATTGCGCGGGCTGGCCAGTGAATACTGGCGCGCATGGTGCTGGCGGCCGCTGGCGTCCACGCCCGGCGGCACGATGCCGATCGATTGGCCTTCCAGCACCGGAAATGGCGCGGTGCCGAAGTCCAGCACGATATGGTGCGTATCGTAGTCGCGCCCGACCTCGGTGACGCGCGCATTGCCAACCACGGTGGCCGTGACGGAGCGGGCGGCGGCCTTGGCGCCATAGAGGTTGGTATAGGCATGGGCGGCCGACCACGGCGGCACGGTGGCGCCGTACTGGGCACTGTTGAAGCCGCCTTCGCCGGTGACGGCCGCTAGCGATGACGCCGGGGCGGATTCGAGAACCGGCTCGGCATCCGCCGCCACGCCTTGCGCGGCAAGCTGCTCGGAGGAGAGTTCGTCAGGCAACGTGTCCCAGCCAAACTGCTCCACAATGCTGTAGGCCTTGGCGCGCGGCATGGTGCGCCAGTTGTCGATCGAGCCGGTCGGGCATGGCGAGATGCAGGCCATGCAGCCGTTGCACTTGTCCGCGTCGACCACATAGTTGCGCGCATCGTGGGTGATGGCCGCGACCGGGCAGGTGGCCTCGCAGGTATTGCAGCGGATGCAGATCTCGGGGTCGATCAGGTGCTGCCTGATGACCTGGATGTCGGACATGTCCATGGCGAACTCCGGGGGTGATGCGACCCCTGTGGCCGGGGCCTCTTGCCGCAGGAGCCCACCGGGCCCCTGCCTTCTTGCGATTTTCGATTTCGATTCTCGGTTTCGGCTTTCGACTCGCGGCGCTCAGTTGAAGCGCACGTACTCGAAATCCACCGGCTGGCGGTTGATGCCCATCACCGGCGGCGCGATCCAGCCGGCAAACTTGCCGGGCTCGACCACGCGGCCCATCAGGCTGGCCACATAGGCGCGGTCGGTCTCGCTAGGCAGCCACTGGTCGACATTGGCTTTCCACTCCGCGTCCGAAATCACCCGGCCATCCGGCGAGATCTTCACGCCGGAGAGCGCGCCGATATTGCGGTGGAAGGCCTTGTGCGGGACCTTCAGGCGCAAAGGGATGCCGGCCTTGTCGATCACGCGGTTCCAGCGCTCCACGCCGGCCACGCTGTCCTTGATGTAGTCGTCTCGCAGCACTTCGTTGAGCGCGTTGAGCATCGGCACTTCCTTTTCGATCAGCTGGCCGCCGCTGGCCTGCAGGACCTTGTAGGTCTGGCCCTTGAGCACGTGGTCGTCGGTGCGCTTGCCTTCTTCGTAGCGGCCCTTGAGGCCGGTGCTGTAGAAGGTCGCGGCGTTGCTCGACTCATCCGCGCCGAACAGGTCGATGGTCACGCTGTAGTGGAAGTTCAGGTAGCGCTGGATGGTCGGCAGGTCGATCACGCCGGTGGCGCGCAAGCGGGCCGGGTCGTCGGTCTTGAGCTCGTTCATCACCTGGCAGGTGCGCTGGATCACACGCGAGACGCCRCTCTCGCCCACGAACATGTGGTGCGCTTCCTCCGTCAGCATGAACTTGGTGGTGCGGGCGAGCGGATCGAACGAGCTCTCGGCCAGTGCGCACAGCTGGAACTTGCCGTCGCGGTCGGTGAAATAGGTGAACATGAAGAACGACAGCCAGTCCGGCGTCTGCTCGTTGAACGCCTGCAGGATGCGTGGGTTGTCTTGCTGGCCGCTGCGGCGCTCCAGCAGCGCTTCGCCCTCTTCGCGGCCGTCGCGGCCGAAATACTTGTGCAGCAGGTAGACCATGGCCCACAGGTGGCGGCCTTCTTCCACGTTGACCTGGAACAGGTTGCGCAGGTCGTACATGCTCGGCGCGGTCAGGCCGAGGTGGCGCTGCTGCTCCACCGATGCGGGTTCGGTATCGCCCTGCGTGACGATGATGCGGCGCAGGTTGGCGCGGTATTCGCCGGGCACGTCCTGCCAGGCGTCTTCACCCTTGTGGTCGCCAAAGTGGATCTTGCGGTTGGCCTCGGCGGGGTTGAGGAAAATGCCCCAGCGATAGTCCGGCATCTTCACGTGGCCAAAGTGCGCCCAGCCTTGCGGGTCGACGCTGATGGCGGTGCGCAGGTAGATATCGAAATCCTGCGAGCCGTCCGGCCCCATATCGTTCCACCAGCTCAGGTAGTTGGGCTGCCATTGCTCGAGCGCGCGCTGCAGCGTGCGGTCTTCACTGAGGTTGACGTTGTTGGGGATCTTGTCGCTGTAGTTGATGCTGGACATCATGGTCTCCGGGCTGGCTATGCGTTGGATGCGGCGGATTCGGGTTCGGATTCAGCTACTGGTTCGGCTTCAGGTGCGATATCAGAGATCTCAGCGATATCGGCGATGTCAGGTCAGACGCGGTTCCAGTCGAACGCGGCCTTGTCGCCCTTGCCGTAGACCTTGAGCGCGCCCTTCTCGCCCACTGCGTTGGGACGCTGGAAGATCCAGTTCTGCCAGGCGGTGAGCCGCCCGAAGATGCGGGTGAACATGTTCTCCTGGCCGTTGAAGCGCAGGTTGGCCTCCATGCCGGTGAGCGCATCCGGCGACATGGCCGCGCGCTCTTCGAGCGCGATGCGCACTTCATCGGTCCAGTCGATGTCGTCGGGGTTGGCGGTAACCAGGCCCACCGCGAATGCGGCGTCGGCGTCCAGCGGCTGGCCCGCCTTGGCGCGCACCGCGTCCAGCGCCGGTTGCTCGTCGTAGAAGCGCCGTCCCAGGCGGCTCTGCCCGGTCGCCATCGGGTACAGCCCGAAGTTGGTCTCGGCCACGGTGATCTTGGGCGCGCGCGCCTCGTCGTCCGGCAGCGCCAGGTGGTAGCTGCGGTCGCACGCCAGCGCCAGCTCCAGGAAGGTGCCGGCAAAGCAGGAGCCCGGCTCGATCAGCGCGAACAGGCTGCGCGAGGACACATCCAGGCGGGAGAACGTGCGGCGCAGCAGGCCGATGGTCTCACGCACCAGCCAGTGATCCTGGTTGGCCAGCAGCGTGGCGTCCATGGCCAGCACGTTGGCGGCGTCGCCGTCGGTCTTGATCAGCCAGGTGCCGATATCCAGCTCGTTGGTGCGCATCGACAGGATGGCGTCTTCGAGTTCGCGCGCCAGCTGCAGCGGGTACCAGGCGGCGCCAGCCTCGGCAAGGGCGGCAACGCTGGTCGGCTGCGTGGCGGATGGGCCCTGCACGGTGAAGGTAGCCTTGCGGCCCGCGCGGTCGATCTCTACGGTGACGTGGGTGTAGCGCAGCGCGTCGGCTTCGAGCGTGCGCGCGAGCGGGGTCAGCGCCACGCCGCTGGCGTTGGCCGGGCGGTCGCTCTGCGCGGCCAGGGCCTGGGCGCGCTCCTGCACTTTTTGCGCAAAGACGGCGGGCTTGGCGATGTCGTCCACCAGGCGCCAGTCCTTGGCGCGCTGGCCGCGCACCCCTTCGGTGGTGGTGCAGAAGATATCCGCCAGATCGTGGCGCACATGGCGCTTGTCGGTCACGCGGGTCAGGCCGCCGGTGCCGGGCAGCACGCCCAGCAGCGGCACTTCGGGCAGGCTCACGGCGGAAGAGCGGTCGTCGACGAGGATGATCTCGTCACAGGCGAGCGCCAGCTCGTAGCCGCCGCCGGCGCAGGCGCCGTTGACCGCGGCGAGAAACTTCAGGCCGCTGTGCTTCGACGAATCCTCCAGCCCGTTGCGCGTCTCGTTGGTGAACTTGCAGAAATTCACTTTCCAGGAATGGCTGGAGACACCCAGCATGAAGATATTGGCGCCGGAGCAGAACACCTTGTCCTTGCCGCTGGTGACCACCACGGTGCGCACCTCGGGATGCTCGAAGCGGATGCGGTTGACCGCATCATTGAGTTCGATGTCGACGCCGAGGTCGTAGCTGTTGAGCTTGAGCTTGTAGCCGGGACGCAGGCCGGCGTTTTCATCGATGTCTACCGCCAGCGTGGCAATGGGGCCGTCGAAGGTCAGCTTGAGATGCTTGTACTGGGACGGGTCAGTCTGGTATTCGACGCGGGGGGCGGTAGTCATGGCTGTGTCTCCTCAGCAATGAAGCACAATAGTGCATGGATTGGGTGTTGGTGAAAGAACTATAGTTCATACAACAAAACCCAGTCAAGCAATATTGTGCATCCATACACCAAGGAATCAGAGCGGTAGTTGCAGTGCGTAGCGCACGCGCTCCCGCAGCGCCAGGAAGGTGGGTTCGAGCGGCTCGGCGCTGGTGTCGACGCTGAACTCCGCCTTGGAATAGAAGGCCGCGCGGCCGGCCAGGATGTGGCGCAGGTCTTCCATGGCCTCCTTGCTGGCGGCCATCGGGCGGAAGTCGCCTTGGGCGCGCACGCGGTTCATGTGATCTTCCGGGCTTGCCTGCAGCCACACCGTGGTGCAATGGGCCAGCAGCAGGTTGAAGGTGGCGGGGTCGGACACAAGGCCGCCGGGCGTGGCGATCACCGCTTCGGGATAGATCTGGATGGCTTCCTCCAGCGCGCGCCGCTCATAGCGGCGGTAGGCGTTCATGCCATACAGGCCTTGGATTTCCGAGATGCTGCAGCCGGCGAACTTCTCGATCTCGCGGCTGAGTTCCACAAAGGGAAAGCCCAGGTCCTCGGCCAGCATGCCGCCCAGCGTGGACTTGCCGGCACCGCGCAGCCCGATCAGCGCCACGCGCGGGCTGCGCGCGGCGTTGCCGCCGCCGGTGCCGAGCATCTCGCCCACGGCAATGCGCACACGGCGCAGCGTGCCTTCGTCGCGGTGTTCCAGCAGTTCCCGGATCAGCAGCCATTCCGGCGACGAGGTGGACACATCGCCAAGCAATTCGGCCAGCGAACAGTGCAGCGCCGAGGCGATCTGCAGCAGCACCAGGATGGAAGCATTGCCGCTGCCGTATTCCAGGTTGGCCAGGTGCCGCTCCGAAACGCCGGCAGCCAGCGCCGTGGCCTTGCGGGTCAGGCCCCGGCGCGAGCGGAGCTCGCGCACGCGTTCGCCCAATGCGACGAGAAAGGCGTTTTTCTCCACTCCGGCAGCTTCCGCAGCGCTGCCGTTGCCTGGCGCGGCATCGGCGTCCTGCTCGTCAGGCGCCTCCCGCGTTAACCCGGTAACATGCAATATAGTGCTTGACATGATTTCTCGGTGGCTCTATGTTTCACACATGCACAATAATGCATGAAGCGCGGGTATGCAACCCGGCTGAGTCCAACGGAGCCCCTTCCATGTCCCCCACCGAATTCCGCGAGCAGATCGCGCGGCTCACGGCCCGCATTGCCGGCCGCCCACTCGATGCCGCCCTGGATACCTGGCTGAATGCCGAGCATGGCGTAGGCAGCACGACTTACAGCGAACTCAAGGCAGCCTGCCAGGCCGGCGTGGCCGAGGGCTGGCTGTGCGACCGCGAGGGCGGCGGCATCCGCTATGGCCGCATCTTCAAGCCGGCCGAGGATCTGCACGGGTTCTCCGTCGACGTGGTCGACATGCAAGACATCGCCGGGCCGCATCACACACACCCCAATGGCGAGATCGACCTGATCGTGCCGATCGACGCCACCGCCGAGTTCGACGGCCGCCCCGCCGGCTGGCTGGTCTGCCCGCCAGGCAGTGCGCACCGGCCCACTGTCAGCCACGGCCGCGCGCTTGTGCTCTACCTGCTGCCCGACGGCCGCATCGACTTTACCCGCTGAGATTCCCTTCATGACCGAACTGCTCCCCAACTATCTTGGCGGCCGCTGGCAAGCCGGCTCCGGTGCCGGYGCGACGCTGTCCGACCCTGTACTGGGCGGTGCGCTGGTGCGCGTGGACGCCACCGGGCTCGACCTCGCCGCCGGCTTCGCCTTTGCGCGCGAGCAAGGCGGCGCCGCGTTGCGCGCCATGACCTACCGCGAGCGCGCCGCCATGCTGGCCGCCCTCGTCAAGATCCTGCAGGCCAACCGCGATGCCTATTACGAGATCGCCACCGCCAACAGCGGCACCGTGCACAACGATTCCGCCGTGGATATCGATGGCGGCATCTTCACGCTCGGCACCTACGCCAAGCTCGGCGACACGCTGGGAGAGCGGCGCTATCTGATCGACGGCGATGCCGCGCGGCTCGGCAAGGATCCGCTGTTCCAGTCGCAGCACGTGCTGGTGCCCGCGCGCGGCGTGGCGCTATTGATCAACGCCTTCAACTTCCCGAGCTGGGGCTTGTGGGAAAAGGCCGCGCCGGCACTGCTGGCGGGCGTGCCCGTGATCGTGAAACCCGCGACGGCCACCGCCTGGCTGACCCAGCGCATGGTCAGGGACGTGGTGGACGCTGGCGTGTTGCCGCCCGGCGCGCTGTCGGTGGTGTGCGGCAGCGCGGCCGGACTGCTGGACCAGCTGCAGCCGTTCGATGCGGTCTCCTTCACCGGCTCGGCCCAGACCGCCGCGCTGATCCGCTCGCATGCGGCGGTGACGCAGCGCTCGGTGCGCGTCAATATCGAGGCCGACAGCGTCAACTCGGCCCTGCTGCTGCCCGGCGAGGCCGCCGGCAGCGAAGCGTTCGATCTGCTGGCCAGGGAAGCCGCGCGGGAGATGACGGTCAAGTCCGGGCAGAAATGCACGGCCATCCGCCGCATCTTCGTGCCCGAGGCGCTGTATGGCGCTGCCGCCGATGCCATCGGCGCGCGGCTGGCCAAGGTCCCCGTGGGCAATCCCCGCCATGAAGCGGTGCGCATGGGCGCGCTGGTCAGCCGGGCGCAACTCGAATCGGTGCGCGAAGGGCTGGGTTACTTGCAAGCGCAGGCCGAGGTATTGCACGACGGCGCGCTGCACGCGCTGGTCGATGCCGATCCGGCCGTGGCCTGCTGCGTCGGGCCCACGCTGCTGGGTACGCGCGATGCGGACGCTGCCGATCGCGTGCACGACACCGAGGTGTTCGGTCCCGTGGCCACGCTGGTGCCCTACCGCGATAGCGCCCACGCACTGGCGCTCGTGCGCCGGGGCCAGGGCTCGCTGGTGGCATCGCTCTACGGCAGCGATGCCGATGCGCTGGCCAAAGCCGCGGTGGAACTGGCCGACAGCCATGGCCGCGTCCACGTGATCTCACCCGAAGTTGCCCAACTGCATACCGGCCACGGCAACGTCATGCCGCAATCGCTGCACGGCGGCCCGGGCCGCGCGGGCGGTGGCGAAGAGCTGGGCGGCTTGCGCGCGCTGAATTTCTATCACCGGCGCAGTGCCGTGCAGGCAAGCACCAGCGTGCTGGCACAGCTCTAACGCTCCGCCAGCACCGCCACGGCAAACCCACCAGAACACCGATCCATCGATCCATAGAGACGGGGAGACAAGCATGACAGCCGAACCACAAGTCCAGCCACCCGGCACGCCGTTCAACTTCGCCCAGCACCTGATCGCGTGCAACGCGCAGCGCCCCGGCAAGACCGCCTACATCGACGACCACGGCGCGATGCGCTACGGCGAGCTGGCCGAGCGCATCCGCCGTGTTGCCGCCGCGCTGCAGGCCAGCGGCATCCATCGCGAAGAACGCGTGCTGCTGCTGATGCACGATGGCAACGACTGGCCGGTGTGCTTCCTCGGCGCGATGTATGCCGGCATCGTGCCGGTGGCGGTCAACACGCTGCTCACCGCCGACGACTACGCCTATATGCTGCAGCACAGCCGCGCGCAGGCCGTGCTGGTATCCGGCGCACTGCTGCCCGTGCTGCAGCAGGCCATGGCCCAGGGCGGCCACGAAGCCGGAACCGTGATCGTCTCGCAGCCCGCCGGCCCGCTGCCCGATGGCAYGATCGCCCTCGATGGGTGGATCGGGCGCAACGCGCCGCTAGCCGCGCCGGCCAGCACCGGCCCCGACGATCCCGGCTTCTGGCTCTATTCGTCAGGCTCCACCGGGCGCCCCAAGGGCGTGCTGCACAGCCAGGGCAACCCGTACTGGACCGCCGAGCTCTATGCCAAGCCGGTGCTCTCGCTGGGCGAGGCCGACATCTGCTTCTCGGCCGCCAAGCTCTACTTTGCCTATGGGCTCGGCAATGCCCTGACCTTCCCGCTGAGCGTGGGCGCCACAGTCGTGCTGATGGCCGAGCGGCCAACCCCCGAGGCCACGTTCAGGCGCTGGCTGGACCATCAGCCGACCGTGTTCTTCGGCGCACCGACTGGCTATGCGGGCATGCTCGCCGCGCCCGGGCTGCCCGCGCGCGAGCAGGTCTCGCTGCGCTTGTGCTCCTCCGCCGGCGAGGCCTTGCCCGCCGACCTGGGTGAACGTTTCACCGCGCATTTCGGCTGCGAAATCATCGACGGCATCGGGTCCACGGAGATGCTGCATATCTTCCTGTCCAACCGCCCCGGGCAGGTTCGCTACGGCACCACGGGCTGGCCGGTGCCGGGCTATGCGGTGGAACTGCGCGACGAAGACGGCCACGCCGTGCCCGACGGCGATGTGGGCGACCTCTATATCCAGGGGCCGAGCGCAGCACTGATGTACTGGGGCAACCKGGAAAAATCGCGCGAGACCTTTCGCGGCGGCTGGACCAAGAGCGGCGACAAATACGCGCGCAACGCCGACGGCAGCTACAGCTATGCCGGGCGCAGCGACGACATGCTCAAGGTCAGCGGCATCTATGTGTCCCCGTTCGAGGTGGAGGCCACGCTGGCCCAGCACCCCGCGGTGCTCGAAGCCGCCGTGATCGGCGTGCCAGACCAGACTGGCCTCACCAAGACCAAGGCGTTCGTGGTCCGCAAGGCCGGCGCGCAGGTCAGCGAGGCGGAGCTGAAAGCCTTCGTCAAGGAACGGCTCGCACCCTACAAATACCCGCGCGTCATCGAGTTCGTTGCCGCGCTGCCCAAGACGGCCACGGGCAAGATCCAGCGCTTCAGGCTGCGCGAGATGGAATGCGCGCCAGCATGACAAGCAAAGCAGGAGCACGCCAGCGCCCAATGGCATGACAAGCGCCCGCCCTCTCCCCCCACCCCTCTCCCGCAAGCGGGAGAGGGGAGCCAACCAGCGGCAAGATCAACCAACCGTGGTAGCCGTGTTTCCCGCCCGAAAGGGCGGGAAACACCCAAACGCAATGCGAAGCGAGCCGTCAAGGTGTACCAGGCCGTATGGGGCGCCTCGGGATTCGGCGAAAAGAGCGGAAAAGAGGGACCCATGTCTGAGTATCGC
>NZ_JBFTSF010000085.1:0-37101 GCF_056399905.1 Cupriavidus sp. 01L46 | reverse complement strand
GCAATAAGGCTGTTTTTGCCTCTGTGGTTGCGTCGTACGGCCCGGAGTGTTGGCTGGCGTGTCCAACCGGCCCGAAGGACATCGCAACGGACATCCCCAATGGTCACGTGGTGGTGCCCCTCATCGCTTTGCTCGGTGAGTGTTCGGGCATCTGCCGTTCGCGGTGCGGAGCGCCACGATCCTGCCTGACTTGGTGGTTTCGTGGTTTTGTCTCTGGCGGTGGCCGCCCGGCCATTTGATGCCCTGCCGTACCGGCGCGAGCGGCACCTTGCTATCGCCCCCTCCGGATTCGTGGTGGGCACCGTGGCCCGGTTCGCGAGGGCCGTGCTCGCACCTCACGGTGCTCGTCCTCCGAGACAAAACCACGAAACCAGCCACACCCGAAACGGCGCAGCACTTCGCCCCGCGAACGGCAGATGTGGGAACGGTCACCGCAAGCGAGGTCAGGGGCCGCACCACGTAACCCATGGGTCATGCARTTGWGATGCCCTTCGRGCCGSTWGGAYMSGCCAGCCAACACTCCGGGCCGTACGACGCAACCACYGCCCCACATAAGCCTTATTGCTCTGCTCCCGGCAGGGCGGCTTTCTTTTCGTTAGTTTTCTTTGCCGGTCAAAGAAAAGTGACCGGCAGCCCCCGCAGGGGGATGTCGTATGGCCCTTGGGTCCAAAAACCATCGCCGATCAAAGAATGCTCAACCAAGGCAACAAGAGCCCAATGTGCTGCCCTTGCGCCCAAAAGCCATCGCCGCAACAAATCCGACCAAAAAACGCCAACCAACCCAGCCCCGCACCCCTCAAGCAAACGTAATAGCATCCCGCCGATCACCCCGATCCAAATGCGGCAAACTATTAAAACTCAGCAACCTCTGCGTCCCGCGCCCAGAAATAATCTCGCAAAACGCCGTATTCCGAAACTGCAAATTCAACTCGATCGCAGTCTGCGCCGGCGCACCCAGCAAATCCGCGGTAGCCCGCCCGATAGCCCCGCCAGAGCTGACAACCAACACCGCATCCTCTCGCGAGGCCCCTTCCGTGGCATGCAGCAAACTATCGCGGATCCGCCCGCCAAACTCCGCCCATGATTCCGGCATGCCCACCAGCTGATCCAGCGTCCAGGCCTGATAGGCCGCGCGGAATGTGCGCCAGTAGTCGTTGTAGTCAGCGTTCTGGTGCGCGCGATGATCCGCCCCACCGGTATGGCTGCGATACAGCGCTTCGCCATCGTATTCGTTAAGGCCGAGGTGGGTTTCGATATCCGTCTGGACCGGCACATCGCCAGCCCGCATGCCGGCCAGGATCTCCAGCGCGGTGTCTTGCTGGCGCACCAGCGAACCGGCAACCACGCGCTTGAACGCGACGCCGCGCTCGCGGAAATATTCGCCCAGCCAGCGGGCCTGTTGCCGGCCGGTGTCGGAGAGGCAGTCGTAGTTGGCGGCGCCGAACGAGGCTTGACCGTGCCGTACCAGGAAGAGCGTTGCCATGCGTGATGTCGGCGCCGGTAGGCACCCGGGAAGCGGTAAAACGGGAATCGGCACGCGAACGCGGGGGCGCCGCGCGGGGTGCAGCCATTGTATGAGTGCCGGGCGCGGCGGCCAAGCTAAGCCGCGCCGGATTCATAGCGGTCATTGCCGCGCTGCATTATCCCGCTGCGCGGCTACTGGGTCAGTCCAGCCTGGGTCAGGCCTTAGTCCAGCGTGACGCCGGTGTCCGCGGTCAGCTTGAGCACGCCTGGCAGGTAGGCCTTGTAGGCGGTCAGGGCTTCTGCCGGCAGGTTGCCGATCGGCTCGGCGCCCATGTCCTCGATGCGCTGGCTGATCTCTGGTGTCTTCACCAGTGCGCTCACCTCGCGGCCCAGGCGCTCGACGATGTCGCCGGGCGTGCGTGCCGGGACCAGCAGCGTGATGGGGCCGGTCAGCTTGTACGGCTCGTCGGGATAGCCGGCTTCGGCAAAGGTTGGCACGTCGGGCAAGGCCTTGGCGCGCCGGGTGCCGGTGACGGCCAGCGGGCGTAGCTTCCCGCTGGCGAAGTGCTGCTTGAGCGAGGTCACCGAGCCAACCGTCATGTTGACCTGGCCGGCGAGCAGGTCGCTCACCATCGGGCCTTCGCCGCGATACGGCACGTGCAGGATATCGACGCCGTAGGTTTTGTCGAGGTAGGCCTGGATGGTGTGCGGCTGCGTGCCCGGGCCCCAGGAGCCCATGCGCAGCTTGCCGGGTTCCTTCTTGGCATAAGCGATCAGTTCCGCCACGGTCTTCACCGGCAGCTTGCCGTTGACGGCTAGCACCGTGCGCGCCATGGCGATGTCGGACACCTGGCGCAGATCGGTGCGCGGGTCGTAGGGCAGCTTCTTGTAAAGGGCGAGATTGGCGGTGATGGGACCGGGGATGGTCAGCAGCAGCGTGTAGCCATCGGGCGCCGACTTGGCCACATAGTCGGTGCCGATGATGCCGCCGGCGCCGCCTTTATTCTCCACCACCACGGTTTGTCCCAGCCGCTTTCCCAGGCCTTCGGCCAGCGTGCGCGAGAGCGTGTCGGTGAGGCCGCCGGCCGGGTAGGGCACGATCAGGTGCAGGGGCTTGGCGGGATAACTGGCTTGCGCCTGGGCTGCCAGCGGCAGCAGTGCCGCGCAGGCGTAGGCCAGCAGGACGGCCGCCTTCCCGCAGAACGGGCTGCGTATTGTCATGTTTAGTCTCCTCGGGTTTTTATAGGATCCGGCGCGCGCTCCGAGCAAAATGCGCGCGCCGATACTGGGCAAGGCTTGATGACGGCGGGAAACCACGCGCGGGACCGCGCGTTGTGATGTTGTGATGTTGTGACGTTACGGCGTCAGGCCGGCAGCGCCAGGTAGCCGGCTACCAGCTGGGTCATCTCGCCGGGCAGCCGTTCGTCGTCGAGCGGCAGCGGACCGGCGTCGTTGAGGATGGCATTGACCACGATGCTGAACACGGCTTGCATGGCAAAGCGCACGCGCATCTCCGCTTGCTCCGCTGGCACCGGCATGCGCGGCACCAGCAGCGCCACCATGCGTTCCACCACGTCTTGCCCGCTTTCGCGGTGCGGCAGCCACTCTTCCGGGCGGACAGAGGCGTGCTTGAGCGATGCCTTGATCACGCCGCGGTTGGCGTGGCAGCCGAGCACCACGTAGCGCATGATCTTTTCCAGCATCACATCGGTGGGCACGTCCTCCCAGCGTTCCACGCGCAGGTAGCGCGCCACGGAATCGCCGGTTTCCTGCATCACCAGCGCGCGCAGGGATTCGAAGAACGCCTGCTTGTCGCGGAAGCGGCCGTAGAAAGCCCCGACCGACACTTCGCAGGCCGAGGCGATCTGCGCAACCGACACCGCGGAGAAATCCCGCTGCGCGAGCAGCTCGCGGCCGGCGTCCAGCAGGGCCTGCTCGGTCTCGCGCGCACGGCGCTGGCGCGGCGGCTGCAGGATCGACGGGGTCGCTACGGTAGGGAATGCGGAAGTCCCCTTGGACGGCTTGGCGGGGGACGCGGCAGAGGACGAGAGGGGCATGGTAATTCCGTATGCGAATTCTGATTCGGTTTTGTGAACCATATGGTTACCACGGCGTTTCGTCAAGAAACGGTCTACATTTCCAATATGTGGAAATACATACCGTTCTTTGACACAGAAAATGACGCCGCCCACACTGCGGTGCAAGGAGACAAGATGAACACGCCGGTCGAACAATTCATAGCCGAGCGCAGGAAAGAGGATCCGTCCTTTGGTGGCTTGCTGGCCAAGGGCTTTGCCTTGCTGCGCTGCTTCATCGACGAGCCGCGTCCGCTTGGCAACGGCGAGCTCTCCGAGCGCCTGCAGATGCCACGCGCCACGGTGTCGCGCATCTGCCGCACGCTGTTCGAGCTGGGCTACCTGGATTGGGACCCCAAGCTCGACAAGTATTTCGTCGGCGCCCAGGTGCTGGCCCTGGGTTATCCCTACCTGGCCGGGCTGCAGGTGCGCCATGTGGCACGCCCGCTGATGCAGGCACTGGCGGATCGGATCGAAGGCGCCGTGTCGATGGGCGTGGCACACCGGCTGGASGTGACCTACCTGCAGAGCTGCACGCATCACKAGGGCACGGCGGCGCGCCCCGGCGTGGGCGCGGTGCGCTCGGTGCTKAGCACCGCGATGGGCCGTGCCTTCCTGTGCACGCTTTCCAAGAGCGAGTTCGAGCAACTGATGCAGGCCGCGCGCCACGAACGCGCCGAGGAGTACGCCGCCTGCTACGACACCATTTGCCACAACGTGGCGCATTACCCCAAGCGCGGCTTTGCCATCAATGAAGGCGACGCCGGCAGCGGCGTGCATGGCGTGGGCGTGTACTCGCGCATCGTCTACCTGAACGGCCCGCTGCTGTTCAACTGTGCGATCGCCGGCTCGCAAACGCGGCGCGGCATGCTGGAAAAGAAGATCGCGCCGCTGCTGATGGAGATGACCCGCACCATCGAATCCATGACGGGCCTGCGGCAATAGCCCGGCCGGCAGAGCAAGGCACACGAAGCCACACACACATACACAGCGCCGGCACAGGCGCAACCAGAACAAGCCAATCAAGGCCATCCGGAGACAACGCCATGCCCAATCTAGATTTCCTGCTGAAACCGCGTTCGGTCGCGGTCATCGGCGCGTCCACGCAGCCCGAGAAGGTAGGCGGCATGCCGATTCGCCTGCTGCGCGAGCTTGGCTACGCCGGGCGTATTTTTCCCGTGCATCCCACCGCCAGCGAGATCCAGGGCTTGCCCGCTTACGCGACGCTGGCCGCCATTGGCCAGGCCGTGGACCTGGCCATCGTGGCGGTGCCGGCGGTGGCGACGGAATCCGTGATGGCGCAACTGGCGAAAAACGGCACGCGCGCCGTGATCTTCTTCACCTCGGGCTTTGCCGAAGTGGGCGATGAGGGCCTGGCCATGCAAGTGGCGCTGGCCGAGAGCGCGCGCCGCCACGGCGTGGCCCTGCTCGGCCCCAATTGCCTGGGCGTGATGAATCTGCGCGCGCGCATGTTTGCCACGTTCTCGCCGATCCCGCTGACTGGCGTGCCGCCTGCGGGCGACGTGGGGCTGGTCAGCCAGAGCGGCGCGTTTGGCGCCTACGCCTTTGCGCTGGCGCGCGAGGCCGGGCTGGGCCTGAGCCATTGGGTGACCACTGGCAACGAAGCCGGCCTGCAGGTGGCAGACGTGATCGAGTGGATGGCGCAGGACGCGGATACCCGCGTGATCCTGGCGTATATGGAAGGCTGCCGCGATGGCGCGCGCCTGCGCCGGGCGCTGGCCGCGGCGCGCGCCGCCGGCAAGCCGGTGGTGATCACCAAGGTGGGCACCACCGAGGCAGGGGCGCGTTCGGCGCAGTCGCACACAGCCAGCCTGGCAGGCGAGGATGCGGTGTATCAGGCGGTGTTCGACGAGTACGGCGTGCATCGTGCCCATACGCTCGAGGACTTCTTCCGCCTCGGCTACACGCTGTCGCGCGGGCGCCGCCCGGCGCGCTGGGACAGCCCGAGCGGGTTGATGGCCGACGCGGTGGCGCCGGTGGCCATCGTCACCGTGTCCGGCGGCGTCGGCATCATGATGGCCGACCGCGCCGAAGAGCTTGGCATGCCCATGCCGCCCATGCCCGCGGCGGCCGCCAAGGTGCTGCGCACGAGCATCCCCTTTGCCAGCACCGCCAACCCGATCGATGTGACGGGGCAAGTGGTGGCCMAGCCCGCCGTGCTGCTCGACGCGATGGCCGGCGTGGCCACTTGCGGTGAGTACGGCAGCGTGGTGGCCTTCCTCGCCGGAGGCGCCAATGCACCGCGCTTGTGGGAAGCACTGCAGCGCACCATCAGCGCGCTGCACGAGGACAAGCGCGCCGCGCCGCTGCTGCTTTCCGGCGTGGTCGACGACGACAAGCGGGCGTGGCTGGAGGCGCATGGCTGCCTGGTGTTCCGCGAACCGGCCCACGCCATCGAGGCCGTGGCCGCGCTGGCCCGCGCGGCAGCATTGGAAGCCGCCGCGAGCACGCCAGTTGCCGAGGCCACGGCGCCGGTCGCCGCGCTCCTGCGCGATGTGCCGGACGATGCCAGCGCGCTGTCCGAGTCCGACGCCATGCGCCTGCTGGCGGACGCCGGCGTGCCGGTGGCCGCGCACGGCCTCGCACGCGATGCCGATGAAGCCGTGGCGCTGGCGCGGCGCATCGGCTACCCGGTGGCGGTAAAGCTGTGCTCGGCACAGGTGCTGCACAAGAGCGACGTCGGCGGCGTGGCGCTCAACCTGACGGACGACGCCGCGGTGCGCAAGGCCTTTGCCGCGATGCAGGTGGCGCTGGCCCGGGCCGACGCCAGCCTGCCCTTCGAGGGCGTGCTGGTGGCCCGCATGGTGCGCGGCTGGGGCGAGCTGATGGTGGGCGTGCGGCGCGATCCGGTGTTCGGGCTGGTGGTGCTGGCCGGCATCGGTGGCACCGCAGTGGAGATCTTCCGGCAGATGGCCTTTGGCCTGGCGCCGCTGTCGCCCGAGCGCGCCCGCGCCATGCTCGAGCAGAGCCGCGCGGCGGTGCTGTTCGCCGGCCATCGCGGCAACCCGGTGCTGCCGCTGGCGCAGGCAGCCGACTTGCTGGTGCGCGTGTCGAAGGTGGCCGCGGCGCTGGGTCCCCGGCTCGACACACTGGAGATCAACCCGTTCATCATCGGCGCCGATGGCGCGGTGGCGGCAGACGCCGTGATCACCTTGCTGCCGGCGGGCGGACCGGGGGCATGACCGAGATGGCGTAGCAACGAAGCTTGACCCCACCGCGCAACCCGACGCCGGCACAGACCGGACGCGCGGAAGGGGAACCACCAGAACCGGAGACAACCCATCATGCATTTGCAAGCTGCAAGGACCGCGCGCGCGCCGGCGGCAGGCGCTCTCGCCGTCGTCTTGCTGGCGGCGCTGGCCGCCACACCGGCGCRCGCCGCACCCCCGCAAGCCACGAAATACCCTGACAAGCCGATCCGCCTGGTGGTGCCCTTTCCACCTGGCGGCGGCACCGACATCATCGGGCGGCTGGTGGCCGCCAAGCTGTCGACCGCGCTGGGCGGCACCGTGCTGGTGGAAAACGTGGCGGGCGCCACCGGCACCATCGGCTCGGCCCAGGTGGCGCGCGCCGCGCCGGACGGCTACACGCTGTTGCTCGGCATCTCCGCCACGCATGCCATCGCGCCGGCGATCTTTCCCCGTCTGCCCTACGATCCCGTGCGCGATTTCGTGCCGGTGGGCCGGCTGGCCTACGGCGGCAACGTGCTGGTGGCAGGCCCGGCGTTCATGGGCAAGGACTTGCCTGCGCTGATCGCAGCCGCCAAGCGTCCAGGCGCAGACCTCGCCTATGGTTCCTGGGGCCCCGGCTCGGGCGGCCACCTGGCGGGCGAAAGCCTCAATGTCAGCAGCGGCATCCATCTGCGCCACATTCCCTACAAAGGCGTGAGCCCGATGCTGACCGATGTGATGGGCGGCACGCTGCCGGTGGCCATGTCCGACCTGGCCGGCACCTTGCCGTTGATCCGCAGTGGCAAGGTCCGGGCGTTGGCGGTGACCGGCTCGGAGCGCTCGGTGGCGCTGCCTGATGTGCCGACCTTCGCCGAGTCCGGTGTGCCGTTGCGCATCGACAGTTGGTACGCGCTGTTCGCGCCGGCGCGCACGCCGGCCCCCATCCTCGATCGCCTTGAGCGCGCTGTCGACGCCATCATGGCCGAGCCCGCCATGCAGGCGCAGGCCGCCACGCTGGGCATGCGCTTCACCCCGCAGCCGCGCGCCGTTTTTGCCGCCCAGATGCAGGACGACGTCCGCGCCTGGGCCGCCCTCGTCAAGTCGAGCGGCGCCGCCCTCGAATAATCCCGCCAGGAGCCAACACGCATGACCATGAACATGAACCCTCCCGCCGCCCCCGCCACGCACGCCAGCCCCCAGCAGGCGCTGGTCGCCGGCGCGGCGCTGCCGCTGGTGATCTACGGCTATGCGCTCATCGAGACGCTGCGCACCTGCCGCCTGCAGACCTCGGTCGCCGCCGCCACCGGCTATGGCCGCGCGCCGATGAATGCGTTGTCGGCGAGCGAGCGCCAGTGGACGCATGAGGACCGCGACATCGTCACCCCGGCCAACGACCTGCTGTATTTCTGCGGCTGGGTCAACCTGGCCGATGGCCCGGTGACGCTGCGCATTCCGCCGCTGCCCGACGCGGGCCGCTACTACGTGATCGAACTGCTCGACGTGCACACCAACAACTTCGAGAACCTGGGGCCACGCAATGTCGCTGCCGAAGGCGGGGAGATCGAGCTGCTCGGCCCGGGCCAGAAGGCCAGCGGTGCGCATGCGGTGTCATGCCCGAGCTMGCTGGTCTGGCTGCTCGGCCGCGTGCTGGTGCAGGGGCCGGATGACCTGGCGGTGGCGCGTGCCTTCGAGCAGGGCTTTGCGCTGACCCGCACGCCGGGCGCGGCGCGTCCGCGCTGCGTGGACCAGTGGCACGATAGCGGCCGGCCCGCGCTGGACTTCTTCCACAATCTCTTCAACGCATTGCGCGAGTTCCCGCCGGCGGTTGAGGAACTGGGCATCCTGACGCTGTTGCGCAAGGCAGGCATCCGGCTGGAAGATGAGACCGATTTCGCGGCGCTGCGCCCGGCCATCGTGGCCGGGCTGGAAAGCGCCTACGCACAAGGCATGGCGGTGATCGAGGCCCATACCCGCAGCCAGGGCCGCAAGAGCTGGGGCTACAGCCTGAAGCTGGGCATGTACGGCGACGACTGGCTGCAGCGCGCCTGCACCGCGATGAAGGGCCTGGGCGCCCTGCGCGCGGACGAGGCGATCTACGCCATGGCCGATTTCGATGCCGACGGCGCGCCGCTCGATGGCCGTCGCCGTTACGAGCTGCGCTTCGCGCCCGGCATGCTGCCGCCCGCGCAAGCGTTCTGGTCGGTGTCGCTGTACGGCGAGGATCGTTACTTCAGCGCCAACGAGATCGGCCGCTACGCCGTGGGCGACCGCACGCCGGGCTTGCGCATGGAGGCCGATGGCAGCCTGGTGATTCCGATCTCGCACGCGCGAGCGCAGCCGCAGGAGAACTGGCTGCCCGCGCCCGCTGGTTCGTTCTACCTGATCCTGCGGCTCTACCATCCCGCGCAGTCTTTCCTGCAAGGCCAGTACACCATCCCGGCCGTGCGCCGCGTCGATTGAGCCAACCCAGCTATGGAAACCAACATGCACCAGACCGTATCCGCCGTATCCGCCGCGCCCGCCCTCGACGCCATCCGTTACACGCTGCCCCTTTACGAAATGGCGCGCATGCGCGCCGCCACCTGTCCGCGCCGCAACAGCGCCGGTGTGTTTGCCGCGCAGCAGCCCGATGCCCCGGTGCGCTGGATCAATCATTTCATTCACACGCGCCAGCTGCTTGGCCCGCAGCATCGCCAGGTGGTCACGCCCAATAACGACACGCTCTACAGCAACGCCTGGATGGACCTGTCGCAAGGGCCGCTGCTGCTGGACGTGCCCGACAGCTTGGGCCGCTACTACGTGCTCGGCCTGCTCGATTTCTATACCAACCCCTTTGGCTATATCGGCACCCGCACCACGGGCAACGGGCGCGGCCGCTTCCTGCTGCATGGCCCGCGCTGGCAGGGCGACGTGCCGGCTGGCGCCACCGCCATCGCCTGCCCCACGGATGCGGTGTGGTTGCTCGGCCGCGTGCTGGTGGATGGCGAAGCCGACCTGCCGGCCGTGCATGCGCTGCAGGACCAGTTCCGCCTGAGCACGCTGGCCGGGGCGAGCGCTGCGCGGGCCTTCGATGTGCGCATGCAGCCTGGCGAGCATCTGGGCGATCCGCGCCGCTATGCCGAGGTGGTCAACCAGGCGTTGCGCGAGAACCCGCCGCCGCAGGCTGAGGCTGGGCTGGTGGCAGGCTTTGCGCCTTTTGGCATTGGCGCGGATTGCGATGCGGCCGCGCTTGGCGATGATGTGCTTGCCCGTCTGGGCGACGCCATCCAGGCAGTGCTTGCCGAACTGGCGACGCCGCTGCCGTCCGACCTCGGCGGCGGCTGGACCCTGCCGGTGGAAATCCGCGAATCGTTCGGCACGCGTTTCGCCGAGCGCGCGCTGGTGGCGCGCAACTATATCGGCGCGCTTGGCGTGCAAGAGGCGATGTACGTGATGGCCGACCGCGACAGCGAAGGCGCGCCGCTCGATGGCCGCGCCGGCTACGAACTGGTCTTCCCGGCCGATGCGCTGCCGCAGGTGGGCGCGTTCTGGTCGCTCACCATGTATGGCAAGGCCGACTGCATGCTGGTCGATAACGTGCTGGGGCGCTACTCGCTGGGCGACCGCTCGCCGAGCCTGCGCTACGCGCCGGACGGCAGCCTGCGGTTGCGCCTGTCGGCCACGCCGCCGGCCGACCCGGCGGACGAAGGCAACTGGCTGCCCGCGCCCGCAGGCCCGTTCTACGTGACGCTGCGGCTCTACGTGCCCCGGCCCGCGCATCTCGACAAGACCTTTGTCTATCCGCCGATCCGCCCGCTGGCGGGTGCCGCCGCTTCGGCCAAGGAGCTGTCATGACACTGAATTCGCACAAGCGCAGGCAAGTGCTGCGCCTGGCCGGCAACGCCGTGCTGTTGGCCGCGGGCTGCGGTGCGCTGGCGCCGGTGCATGCTGAGGGATTTCCGTCGCACCCGGTGCGCCTGGTGTCGCCCTACGGCCCGGGCGGCTCCAACGACATCTCGGCGCGCCTGCTCAGCGAGGGGCTCAGCCGCAAGTACAAGCAGCAGTTCGTGGTGGAGAACAAGCCTGGCGCTGGCACGCGCGTGGCCAACGAGCAGATCGCGCGCGCCACGCCGGACGGCTACACGCTGTTATGGGCGGCGGCGCCGTTTGCCATCAACGCGGCGGCAGGGCTATCCCAGCATTACGACATCCACAAGGACTTCGTGGCGGTAGGGCCACGCGTGCTCGGGCCGATATTCCTGATCGTCAACGCTGATTCGCCGGTGCGCACGGTGGCGGATTTCGTGCGCATGGCGCGCGAGAAGAAGGACGGCGTGACATTCGCCTCGCCGGGCATCGGCTCGGGGCCGCACCTGACTGCCGAGCTCTTCGCCGCGCAGGCGAAATTCAAGGGCCTCAACGTGCATTACCGCGGCGACTCCACGGCCTACACCGAATTGCTTGCGGGGCGGGTCGACGCCACGCTGACCGCCATCACCACCGCGCTGCCATTTATCAAGGCCGGCAAGCTGCGCGTGATCGCGGTGTCCGCCGAGCAGCGCACGCCGGTGTATCCGGACGCGCCCACGTTCGGCGAGCAAGGGTATCCCGGCGTGGTGGGTTACGGCTGGTTCGGGCTGATGGCGCCGGCGGGCACGCCGCCGGCCATCGTGCAGCAACTCAACCGGGACGCCAACGCGGTGCTGGCCGATGCGCAGACGCGCGGCAAGCTGATCGGCCTCGGGCTGCAGCCGGAGGCGGGCGACAGCGCATCGTTCGCGCGCTTCGTCGATGCCGAGGTGGCCAAGTGGGGGCCATTGATCAAGTCGGCGGGGATCAAGCTGGAATAAACAGGGTAGCGCGCGGCGTTCGTTCCCGGCTTTCGCGCAACGGCCCGCTCGCTGCCTGCCGGCATTAGTCGCGGGCGGCGCCTTGCTGCGCGTCGCGCGCCGCGACAAAGGCCAGCAGCAGCACCCTCGTCTGCTCGAAAATCACGTCTGCAAGCTGGGCCATCTCTTTCGGGCCAATCGTTTCCMATTCGAGGGCGCTGAGCACGTTCCGGYGAAACATGCGGAACACGGCAACCTGGCTGTCTATTGCGATGGTCCGGATCTTGGTCACATCATCGGTCGGCTTGCGTCCGCTCAGCCGGCCGATGATCGACGCGGTCACGGGGAACAAGCGGCGGTTGAGGCGTTCGTCGATCACCGCGAAGGCCGACGGCGGACCAAGGCCCGCGCGTTCGCGCGCCATGAAGAGTTGCCAGTCGCGCGCCTCGGGTGAGTCGCTCAGGAACGAGACGAAGCAGCCCTGGAGTCCCATGTAGGCCTCGATCAAGTCCGAGTCATCGGCGTCGGGGTTGGCCAATGTCGCTTGCGCCGCGCTCACGGGCGCGGCCAGGTACTCCCAGACGCGTGCGACGAAGTGCTCCACGCAGGCAATGTAGACCCCTTCCTTGTTGTCGAAGTAGTACTGCAGCGCAGGTGCATTGACGCCGGCC
Source organism: Cupriavidus sp. 01L46 (assembly GCF_056399905.1). Taxonomy (NCBI): domain Bacteria; kingdom Pseudomonadati; phylum Pseudomonadota; class Betaproteobacteria; order Burkholderiales; family Burkholderiaceae; genus Cupriavidus; species Cupriavidus sp. 01L46. The sequence continues at coordinate 24,892 of NZ_JBFTSF010000085.1, read as the reverse complement.
TCTTTCGCAATGTCGCGCGTCGACGCCCCCTCGAATCCCCGTTCCCCGAAGAGTCGCAGCGCCGCCTCGACGATGCGCAGGCGCGTTTCCTCGCCTCGCTGGTAGCCGCCTTCGGCGGCCGGTCGGTGTCGTGCCATGGGATTCGTCGCCATCCTTGAGATCGTGCCAGCGTAGAAATATATCACTTGACACAATTTGTCCAAATGGAATAATTGTGCCGCTTGGAATAATTTGGAGCCCCCATGCCTACCGCTGCGCCCGCTGATTCGCCTGCCGACCCCTTGTTGCGAGGTGAAGCCACGTCAACCCAAGCGAAGCCTGCGGCGCGCCAGCGCCGCCGCACGGTGCTGCTTTTCCTGGGTGCCAGCGTGCTGGCGGGGGCGGCGGCCTGGGGCGGGCGCTGGTGGACGGTGGGCCGCTTTATGGAAACCACCGACGACGCCTATCTGCAGGCCGACAGCGTGACGGTGGCGCCGAAGGTGAGCGGCTATGTGGCTGAAGTCCTGGTGCGCGATAACCAGGCGGTCGTTGTTGGCCAGGCGTTGGCAAGGCTCGACAGCCGTCAGTACCAGGCAGCGCTGGACGAGGCCACGGCGACGGTTGCTTCGCGCCAGGCCGACGTGGCGCGCAGCGAGGCGGACCTTGCGCAGCAGCAGGCCAATATCGCGCAGGCCCGGGCCGAACTCGACGGAGCGCGGGCCAATGTGCGCTACGCGGCATCGCAGGTGGATCGTTATGCGCCGCTGGTCAAGTCGGGCGCCGAGACGGAAGAGCGGACCGCGGAATTGCGCAACGCGCAGACACGTGCCGCCACGACGCAGCAAGCGAACGAGGCCGCCTTGCGCGCGGCCCAGAGCCAGACGCTCACGCTGCAGGCAAAGCTGCAGCAGGCACGCGCGCAACTGGCGGTGGCCGAGGCGAGCGCGCGCCGCGCCCAGCTCGACCTGCAGGATACGTTGGTGCGCAGCACCCTGGCCGGGCGCGTCGCGGATCGCGCCGTGCGCGTCGGGCAGTTCGCGCAGCCGGGCACGCGCCTGCTGACGATCGTGCCGCTGCAGGATCTCTACCTGAGCGCCAACTTCAAGGAAACACAGGTCGGCCACATGATGCAGGGCCAGCCCGTGACGATCCATGTCGACGCGCTGCCGGATACCGATCTGCACGGCACCGTCGAAAGCCTGTCGCCCGGCACGGGCTCCCAGTTCGCCCTGCTGCCCGCCCAGAACGCCACGGGCAATTTCACCAAGATCGTGCAGCGCGTGCCGGTGCGCATTCACCTGGACGTGTCGGGCGAGGCGCGCAGGGCGCTGGTGCCGGGGCTGTCGGTGACGGTGGAGGTCGATACGCGCCACGCGGCGCCCACGCAAGCGCACGCTCCGGCCGGGGGCGCGCGTGGCTAAGGCGCTGCGGTCCGGTGCCGGCGTGTCCGGGGGCAACCCGGCATCCGCGCCCGCAGTGCCCAACGCCTCTACCGCCGACTGGATCGCGGTGGCGGCCGGCGCGCTCGGGGCGCTGCTCGCCACGCTCGATATCTCGATCACCAACTCGGCGTTGCCGCAGATCCAGGGGCAGATCGGCGCCGCGGGCACGGAGGGCACGTGGATCTCCACGGGCTACCTGATGTCGGAGATCGTGATCATTCCGCTCGCCGCGTGGCTTACGCGCGTGTTCGGGCTGCGGCGCTTCCTGATGTGGAACGCGATCCTCTTCACCGCGTTCTCGATGATGTGCGGGCTATCCCACAGCCTGGCCGGGATGGTCATCGGCCGTATCGGCCAAGGCTTCGCCGGCGGCGCAATGATCCCGACCGCGCAGACCATCATCCGCACGCGCTTGCCCAGGCACCAGATGCCGATCGGCATGTCGGCGTTCGGCCTGATCGTCCTGCTCGGCCCATTGCTCGGCCCGGTGGTTGGCGGCTGGCTGACCGAGAACGCCGACTGGCGCTGGTGTTTTTTCCTCAACCTGCCGATCTCGGTGGCGCTGGTGACGCTGCTCCATGTTGGCCTGAAGCCGGAGCGCGCGAGCCTGCAGGCGTTCGTCAAGGCGGACTGGCTCGGCATCGCGGGGCTGKCCATCGGCCTGAGCTCGCTCACGGTGGTGCTGGAGGAGGGGCAGCGCGAGCGCTGGTTCGAGTCGCCGACGATCACATGGCTATCGCTGCTCTCCGCGGCCGGCATCCTGATGATGGTCGTTGGCCAGTTCACGGCGAAGACGCCGATCGTGCGGCTGCGGCTGCTGCTCAACAAAAACTACGCCAGCGTCATCCTGATTGTGTCAATGGCCTGTACAACATGGCCCGCAACCTGGGCGGCTCGGTCGGGCTCGCGCTGCTTGGCACGCTGATCGACCGCCGCAATACGTATCACGACGCCGTGATCCGCGAATCGGTCAGCGCCAACGGCGCGATCGGGCAGGAGCACATCTCGTCCAGCGCGGCGGGCTTCTTCGCGCAGCATGGCGATATGGCGCACGCGAAGGTCCAGGCCATGGCACAAATGGCCGGGGAGATCGCCAGGCAGGCGGCCGTCATCACCTTCTCCGAGACCTTCTTTGTGCTGGGCATCGCGCTGCTGCTATGCGTGCCGCTGGCCTTCCTTCTCAAGCAACCGGGTGCCGGCACGCCGGTGTCCTCCGGTCATTGATCGATCATGCACGACATCAAATCGAATACGCTGCCGGGCCCTGGCCGGCGCCGCGCGGCCTCCCTCGGTGCCGCGCTGGCGTTTGCCATGACTGGCTGCGCGGTCGGGCCTGACTATCACGGCGCGCCTGAAGTCGCGGCCGACGCCATGCGCGCCACGGCATTTCCCCATGCCCCGCARAGTACTGGGCCGGGCGCGCCGCGCGTCGCAACCTGGTGGCGCGCGCTGGGCGATCCCCAACTGGATGCATTGATAGAAACCGCATTGGCGCATAGCCCGGACATTCGTGCAGCGCAGGCCAGCGTGCGGCAGGCGCGTGCCGGCCTGCGCGGGCAGCAAGCCGATGCGCTCCCCAAGGTGGGGGCAACCGCCGCCACGCTGCGCACGCGCTCGCCGAATTTGTCGCCGCTTTCCGGTGGCGTGTCGTCGGGCGGGCGCGGACCATTGGCGCTCTATCTTGCCAACTTCGATGCTAGCTGGGAGATCGATCTCTTTGGCGGGACGCGGCGAGCCATCGAGGCGGCCGCGGCGCAGGCGGACGTATCCGCCGAACAGCTCGCGGACGCCCACGTGCAACTGGCGGCCGAGGTCGCCCAAGCCTACGTCGGCCTGCGCGAGCAGCAGGCGCGCCTGACGCATCTGCGCGCCTCGGAACAGCTCGAAGCCGACATGCTGGAGCTGACGCAGCAACGGCGCGAACGCGGTGTGGCATCGGCGCTGGAAGTGGAGCGGCTCCTGACCCAGGTGGAGGGCACCCGCTCGCAGATCGCGCCCATCGAGGCGCAGATCACGGAGTCGTTCGATGAACTCGCCGTGCTCACGGGGCGCGCCCCCGGCGCGCTGGATGGYGAACTCGGCCCGCAACGGCCACTGCCCACATTGCCGGCTACGGTGTCCGTCGGCAACCCAGCCGCACTGCTCAAGGCGCGGCCGGACATCCGCGCGGCGGAGCGTACGCTGGCCTCGCAGAACGCGCAGATCGGCGCTCGCAAGGCTGACTGGTTCCCCAAGCTGTCGCTGTTCGGCTCCCTGGGCTACAGCGCGATGGACCCCGGTCACCTGGTCCGCAAGGACAACGCCACCTGGCTCGCCTTGCCGCGGCTGCAGTGGAACGCGCTGGATTTCGGCCGGGTTGCCGCCAGCGTGGACGGTGCGCAGGCAGGACGCGACAACGCCGAGGCAACGTACGAGAGCGTGGTCCTGAAGGCGCTGCGCGATGCCGACGTGGCCTTGTCCCGCTATGGGCACCAGCGCGAGAACGTGGTCCTGCTGCGCCGGGTGGAGGCGTCCGCCGAGCGCGCCGCCGTGCTGACCCAGCAGCGCTACCGCGCCGGTACGGCCAGCATGCTTGACTGGCTGGATGTCGAACGCACCCGGGTACGTGCGCAGCAGGATCGGATCGCCGGCGATGCCAACTTGATCAAGGACTTCGTGTCGTTGCAAAAGGCACTGGGGCTGGGTTGGCAGAACGAGAGCTAGGACGGCTGCCGTCCCCGCAGGAAGGCGCGGGYGGCCGTGGCGTTTCACTCCGCCACATTCCCTTTGTTGTATTCGGCATACGTTTACCTACCCCGGTAAATTGTGGATCAAACTGCTCTGGGCCGAGGGTTTGCACGGTCAACCCGCGCGGCAGCTTGGCGGACGGGGCGGCGATAGCCCCGCAGGTTAGGTAACCGGCACTCCGCTAGTGCATGCGCCGCTGTTCAAGGACGGGCAATTGCCCTATCGTGACGACCTTCCCCGCCAACTCTGCGCGGCGATTTCACCGTCTTGTCCCGTCTTGCCGCGGATTGTCCAGGTTTGTCCATGTCCTGCTCTCTTTCACGCATCGCGCGCCGCTTGTGCACGCTGGTGTCCGGTTGTCAGCTGCTGCCGATGCTGCTTGCATTGGCGGCGCTAGCCTTGGCGCCGCAGCCCGCCGGGGCCGTGGATCACCCTGCGCAGCCGGCCAGGCAATCCACCGCCGACGTTGCCACCGAAGTTGCCGCTGAAGCTGCCGCTGAATCCGCCCCCGCGCACGAGCCGGGCAAGCGAGCGCGCGTGTGCCTGGTGCTGTCCGGGGGCGGTGCGCGCGGCTACGCGCATATCGGCGTGATCCGGGCGCTGGAGAAAATGCACGTGCCGATCGACTGCATCGCGGCCACCAGCATGGGCGCGGTGGTGGGCGGCTTGTACGCCAGCGGCTTGTCGGCGGGCGAACTGGAGGCAAAGCTGTCGCATACCAACCTGAGCGATATCGCCTTCGACCGCAACGAGCGCGCCGAACTGCCGCAGGCGCAGCGCGAGGATGACCTCCAATACCCGATCGGCATCTCGGCCGGCTACGGCGACGGCAAGATCAAGCTGCCCACCGGCCTGGTACAGGGCAACCGCCTGCTGGCGCTGCTGCAGAACCTGACCCCGCACCTGCCGGCCGACGGCGCCTTCGACAAGCTGCCAACGCCGTTTCGCACCATCGCCACCGACCTGGGCACCGGGGCCCCGGTCGTGCTGGACCACGGCTCGCTGCCGCGCGCCATCCGCGCCAGCGTGGCCGTGCCGGGCTTGTTCGCGCCGATCAAGGTGAACGGGCGCGTGCTGGTCGATGGCGGTCTGGTCAGCAACCTGCCGGTGCAGCTCGCGCGCGACATGGGCGCCGACGTGATCATCGCGGTCAATATCGCCTCGCCGCTGGATGATCCCGCCAGCCYGGACTCGCCGGCGGCGGTGACGCAGCAGATGGTCACCATCCTGACCAACCAGAACGTCGCCGTGCAAAAGGCGCTGCTCAAGCCAGGCGACGTGCTGATCGAGCCCCAGCTGGGCGACTTGTCCTTCACCGACTTCTCGCGCGCCAACGACGGCATCCAGGGGGGCTGGAACGCGGTGCTGGCGGCCGAGCCCCGGCTGGCATCGCTGACGCTGCCGGCGGACGCCTGGCAAAGCTACCTGGCGGCGCGCAAGGGCAGCCAGGCGGTGGCCGGCCCGGTGCGCATAGACGGTATCCAGATCCGCTCGGAAGGCCGGATCCCGGCCAGCTTCGTGCGCAAGTACCTGGGCGTGAACGAGGGGGACACCTACGACGCGGTCACGCTCAACCGCGAGATGGCGCAGCTCTCCACCTCGGGCGACTTCGAGAGCGTGACGCAGGAACTGGTCACGGAAGACGGGCGCAATGTGCTGAAGGTCGAGGCGCAGCAAAAATCCTGGGGCCCGCAGTTCCTGCTGTTCGGCTTCGGCGTATCCAATACCTTCAATGGCCAGGGCGGGTTCAACCTGCAGCTGGGGCATCGTTATCCCTGGATCACGCCTGGCGGGCTGGAATGGCGCAATGACATCGTGCTGGGCAGCACCCAGGCCAAGTGGCGCACCGAGCTGCGCCAGCCGGTATTCGACCGGCTGGGCTTCTATGTCGCGCCCTATGTGGAATACGGGCGCAAGCGCGTCGATCTCTATGGCGACACCGCGCCCAACCGCAATACCGACCCGATCACCGCCTTCCGGATCGACACGGCCGTCGCCGGCCTGGACCTGGGTGTGCCGCTGGGCCGGCTGGGCGAGTTCCGGGCGGGCGTGAACTACCAGCAGGTCAACTACTCGGCCGTCTATAACCTGCCTATCGGCACTGGCCGGCTATTCTCCCAGGCCCGTGTGCGCCAGCCCACCATGCGCGCCCAGCTCACCATCGACCAGCTCGACGATCCGCTGTTCCCGCGCACCGGCTACTATCTGCTGGCGACCAACGAGCTGGCCTTCGGCGGCACCGACAACCGCTTCAACGATGCCCATGCCAAGGCGCTCTGGGCCGCCAGCTACGGCCGCCACACGCTGAACCTGGCGGCGGAGGCCGCGGCCACCTATGGCGATCACCGCAGCGACAACAGCGTCAGTGGCGGGCTGGGCTTCACGCTGGGCGGCTTCCAGCATCTTTCGGCCTACGCGCAGGACCAGTTCTCAGGCAACTACCTGCTGTACGGGCGCGTGACCTACCTGAACGACCTGCGCGAGTTCATCCTGCCCGGGCTGCGCACCACCGTGGTGGGCACCAGCCTGGAGGCTGGCGACGTCTGGCTGCGGCGCAAGAACTTTGGCAACGGGCCGTTCAAGACCAGCGCCAGCCTGTTCATTGGCGGCAACAGCGCCATTGGCCCGCTGTACTTCGGCTTTGCCGCGGCGCCGAACGGGGTGTGGAACCTGTACCTGCAGCTAGGCCGCGTGTTCTAGCCCGCGGGCGCCGGCAGGGGCTCGTTGGCGCTCACGGCGTTATCGGCGCTGTCCGCCGGCCGGAAGGTCACCGCGGAGATGCGCCCGTTGCGCATGCGCAGGGTTTGCGTGCCTTGGCTGTGCCGGGCTTCGCCGTTCATGACAGAGGAGGCCGCAACGTCGATCTGCGCGGTGGCGCCCTCGATGCGCGGCGGTGCGGTGACGGCGATGCGTACCGTCTTGCCGGAGATTGCCTCCAGCTTGGCAAACATGTCGATGACGGCGTCGCGGTCGTCATAGCTTCCCGCCAGCGGATGCTCGCCCTGGTGGCGCCAGCGCACGCCGGGCTCCAGCAACGGGAACAACGCTTCGAACTGTCCGCTGGTGAGGGCCTGCAGGTATTCGTTCACCACGGTGGCGACCGCTTCCTCGGTCATCGGCACTTCCACCCTGGCCCGCGCCGGGCGGCGCGCCTGCGCGGGGTCGAAGCCAAGGAACTCGAGCACGTTGCTGACCACCTGCTCGCGGTCGTTGTCCACGCAGATCATGTGATAGCTGTTTTCCACCACCACCTTGCGCACGTCGGGGACCGTAGCTTCCAGGAAGTCGGCCGAACGCAGGCTGGTCAGCTCGTCCTCGCGCGCGTTCACCACCAGCGTGGGGCAGGCGATGCGGTGGGCGCCGTTGAGCACCCAGCCGCGCAGCCGGTCCACCTGGCGGATGCAGGCCAGCGGCACCCAGCGGTAGTGGAAGTTGTCGCCGCGTTCGAACTTGGCTTTGACGATGGCGCGCACGAGGTCGTTCTTGATGCCGAACGGCTCGTCTTCCTCCACCCGCATGCGCGCGGGCAGCGTGGGGATGTGATAGACCAGGTGCCGCAGCGCGCGGTACCAGGGCGTGGACCAGCCGTCGATGTAGACCGGGGCCGCCAGCGCGATCAGCCGGCCCTTGGTGTGATGGCGGCGCTCGGCCAGCGCCAGGGCCAGAAGCCCGCCCAGGCACATGCCCATGATGTGAAAGGTTTCGTACTGCCCGGCCAGCTCATCGTATGCCTGCGTCACGGTGTCGAGCCATTGCTCGGCCCGCACGGGCACCAGGTCCTCGGGCGTGCCTGCGTGTCCCGGCAGCGTCACCGCGTGGGTTTCCACCCCGGCGCGCCGCAGGGCCTTGTGCATCGGGCCGAGGTCGAACTGCGTGCCGCCCAGGCCATGGATGAGCAGGGCACCCGTGCCGCTGCCCTTGAGAGCCGTCATGCTGCGTCGCGCTCCTCGATCACAGCCGCGCCTTGCAGGCGCCATGCGCCGGCAATGACCGCTACGGTCTCGTCACCGTCGAGCAGCGGGCCGCTCATATCCAGCACCATGGTGCAGTCGCCCGCGGGCAGCATCAGGCGAAAGAGCAGGTCGGTGCGGGTTTCGCTACCCCCATCGCCACCCCCGTCGCCGTCGCTCTCGCGCAGCCAGCGGTCGCGCACCCGGGCGCGGTCGTCGGCATGCACGTGGGCCAGCACATTGTCGAGATTGCCAAAGGTATCTTCACGCACCCCCAGCGAGCGTTCCACGTCGCCGCTCCAGCGCAGCGTGCCGCTGCGCGGGTTCAGGCAATAGACCAGCTGGCCGCTGGCCGCGAGCGCCAGCTTGACATCGTTCTGGCGCTGCGCCGACTGCAGGTGCAGTTGCTCGCGGCTGGTGCGCAGCGTGCTGATCAGCAGCGTCAGCAAGGCGGCCACGGCCAGGTATAGCTGAGCCTCCATCAGCGAGCGGCCATGGTGGGCCGCGCTTTCGGCGAACGGGCCGTCGCCCTGGCCGGTATTGACCAGCACGAACAGCGCCAGGATCGCCACCGCCACGGAGCCGCCCCGGCCTCCCCACAGCAGCGTCACCACCGCGGCGAAGAACAGCGGGATATAGGTCAGCGCAAACACCACGCCGGCAGGCAGCGGGCCCAGGCTCTTGTTGTCGAAGATAAAGAAGGTGGTCAGCACCAGCGCGGCGAACGCGCCCAGGCCGAACAGGAAATCGCCGCCGCTCATGCCGCCCGAGCGCATGGCGCGAAAGCGCGACCAGCCCGCCAGCACCGGCGTGATGATCAGCACGCCCACCAGGTCGGCCGCGGCCCAGACGCGCGCGGTGCGCCAGAACGGCACGTCCTGCATGATCGTGAACCAGCCCGCGCCCACCGCGGCGCTGGCGGCGCTGCTGATCACCCCGGCGATCAGCAAGCCGCGCACGAAGGCCAGCCCTTCGAGCGAGAAGTGCGTGCGCCTGACCAGCGCCACGCCCACTGCCGCAAAGCCGATCTCGTCGAGCGAGAACAGCATCAGGCGCAGCGTGTCGCGCCCCTCCACCCAGCCCAGCAGCATCTGCGCGGCAAAGAACGCCAGCCCTACCGGCAGCCAGCGCGGCATTGGCGTCAGCATGAACGCGGCCACGGTCACGCCGGCCGGCAGCCAGATATAGCCAGTGGCGGAGAACGGGCCGTTCAGCTTGTGCGAGATGTAGCCGGAGCAGAAGTACAGTGCGGCCCACAAAAACAGGACGACGGCTCGGTTGGTTGGTTTCACGTTGGCTTTCCTTGGCTGATGCCCGGGCACGGATGCGAGGCCGGCGCGCAGCGGCCAGCCGTTATCTGAACGCGCCAGGCCGGCATGCGGCTGACGCAATGGCGCGGCCGGGCAGGGGCATCATAAGCCTGCACAGGGATATCTAGCATGGCGCCATGTAATAAAATCGTCACAATTAAGGGTGTTCGCGGGTGTCCGGCCGCGAGTCCGGCCAGGACTCGCCCCGGCGCACACCGGCAAGGCAAGGCCGCAATATAAACGAGGAGAAAAGACCTGATGGCGAAGTACACATTAAATAACCGATTCCTGCCCGGCTTGCCGGTGCTGCTGGCCTGCGCCGCGCTGCCGCTGGCACTGGGCGCGGCCCCCGCCGCCGCCGCCTGGCCGGAAAAGCCGATCCGCCTGGTGGTGGGCTTCCCGCCGGGTGGCCCGGTCGACACCCACGCCCGCCTCCTCGCCGAGAAGCTGCAGCCTATCCTGGGGCAGTCAGTGGTGCTGGACTATAAGGCTGGCGCGGCCGGCAACATCGGCTCGGATTCCGTCGCCAAGGCCGCGCCGGACGGCTACACGCTGCTGCTGGCCAATACCGGCCAGATGGCCATCAATGGCGCGCTCTATCCCAAGCTGCCTTACGTGATGCCGCGGGATTTCGCGCCGGTGGCCCGCACCGCGCTGATTCCGCTGGTCATGGTGGTCAATAACAACGTGCCGGCCCGCAACCTCAAGGAATTCATTGGCTATGCGCGCGCCAATCCCGGCAAGCTGAATTTTGCCTCGGGCGGCAACGGCGGCATCTCTCACCTGATGCCGGAGATGTTCAAGCAGGCCAGCGGCACGTTTATCGTCCACATTCCCTACAAGGGCAGCGCCCCGGCACTGACCGACGTGATGGGCGGCCAGGCGCAGATGATGGCCGACTCGATCCCGCTGTTCACGCAATACATCAAGGCCGGCAAGGTGCGCGCGCTGGCGGTGACGTCCAGGCATCGCTCGCCGGCCTTGCCTGATGTGCCGACCATGGAAGAGGCCGGGCTGAAGAACTTCGAGGTAGTCGGCTTCTACGGCATGCTGGCGCCCGCGGGCACGCCCAAGGAGGTGGTGGCCAAGCTGTCCGGCGCGCTGCAGGCCGTGCTGGGCGAAGCCGATACCCGCGCCAAGCTGGACCAGCAAGGCGCCGAGGCAGCCTGGCAGGGCCCGGAGGCCTTCGGCCAGACCATTGCCACCGAGCAGAAGCGCTGGGGGCAGGTGATCAAGGCTTCCGGCGCGAAGATCGACTAAGCGCGCCCACGCCGGGGCGGGCTGCCGCCGTGACTTACCACTGCGCCAGCGCGGTACCCAGCTTGCCGGCCGGACGCTCCCAGTGCATTGGCGCACCTTGCACCATGGCGGGCGGCCTGATCCGGCGTGCCGGGCCCCATGTGGTGTTCTCGGCGACTGCGGCCAGGTCGGCGGCCGTTTCGGGGGCCGGCATTGGCTCTTGGCCTTGCGGGACCGCGCCCGCCACCAAAAGATGCGCCGTGCGCGCCAGCGAGGCCCGCACCTCGCAGCCGGTGCCGGTCGCCAGGCGCTGCATCAGGCCGCGGATGGCCGCTGTTGCCATCAGGTAGCCGGTGGCGTGGTCGATGGCCTGCACCGGCAGCGGCTTGGGGCGGTCCAGGCCCGCGGCGCGCATGCCTGCATCGGCAATGCCGGTGCTCATCTGGACCAGGCTGTCGAAGCCGCGCCGGCCCTTCCAAGGTCCGCTCCAGCCATAGGCATCGAGCGACACATCCACCAGCGCGGGATTGATCTCGCGGCGCCGCCGCGCGTCCAGTCCAAGCCGCGCCAGGGCCTCGGGACGGTAACCGTGCACCATGACGTCGGCCTGGCTCAGCAGCCGCTCCAGCACCTGCCGGTCCGCCGCGCTTTTCAGGTCGAGCCGGGCGCAGCGCTTGCCGAGCACCACTTCCGGCACGGTGCCTGGCTCTTCCCAGCCGGGTGGGTCGATACGCAGCACATCGGCGCCGAAGCCGGCCAGGAAGCGGGTGGCCACCGGGCCTGCCAGGATCCGGGTCAGGTCCAGCACGCGGATGCCGCGCAACGGGCGGTCCGGGGCGATGGCCCAGGCCGGCCGTGGCCCGCCAGCGGTCGTCGTCCAGTGCATCAGCGGTTCGCTGTTGACGGCGATCCCCTGCGGATGGGTTGCCCATTCGGCCACGGAGCGCATGGCCGCGGCGCAGCCGCCGTTTTCGACGATGGTGGCTTCCAGCGCGCCGGCATCCCATCCGGATACGGCCTGGGCAACGGCGGCCTTGTCCGCATGCGCCGCCACGCCAAGCACGGCGAGGGCCGCGTCGCGGTGATGTGGCGCGTTGGTATGAAGTCGGATCCAACCGTCCTTGGCCCGGTAATCGCCGGCAACCGGATCCCATTGCGGCGGCAATTCCCAACCCTGCGGCCGCAGCGAAGTGCCGAACCATAGCGAAGCAAGACGTTGATCTACCTGGACATGCGGCGCATGCCCGCAGGCCTGGTGGATCAATTCGGCAATGGCCAGGGCGGCTGCGCCGACGGTGGCGGTGGCCAGGCTGGTGACGGGGAAGACCGCGGGCAAGTGACCGGCGCCGGCCACCGCGATGTGCTCCAGCCACGCGGCATCCCCGTGTACGCCACGCCAGATCTCACCAAGGAAACGGGTCGTGGCTGTCGTGGCTGTCGTGGGACTCGTGGCTGAATGCATGGATTCTCCGGGGGCAGGCATGGCGCGCTCTCTGTCAGGGGGGCAGGAATCAGTGCTTTGCAGCATAGGCGCCTTGTTTTAATAGTCAATATTGATTAACTTAATCAACTTATTACCCGATTTCGCCGCCCGTGCCCCGCTACCTGACTTCCGCCGAAGCCGCCGCCCAGCTTGGCGTCTCCCGCCAGACGCTGTATGCCTATGTCAGCCGTGGCCTGCTGTACGCGCACGATGGTGAAACCCACCGCGAAAGCCGCTATCTCGCTGACGACGTCGCGCGGCTGGCCGGTCAGCGCACGCGCGGCCGCAAGCCTCGCGAGGTGGCCAAGGCCACGCTGAGCTGGGGGTTGCCCGTGCTGGAATCCGGGATCACGTTGATCGAGGATGGACGGCTTTACTACCGGGGTGTGGATGCCGTTGTGCTGGCCGCGTCGGATACGGTGGAAGCGGTGGCCGCATTGCTATGGCAGTGCCCCCAGGACGCGGCATTTGGCACGGCGCCGCTTGCGCCGGCGCACCTCGCGGCCATGCAGGCGGCCTTCGCCGGGCGCCGCAGCGAGGAGGCGCTGCTGCCGCTGTTTACCATCGCCAGCGATGACGACCCCACGGCGCAGTGGCAGAAATCACCGCAACGCGTTGCCGAGGGCTGCGGCGTGCTGGTGCGTCTGCTGGCGGCCTGCCTCCTGCACACGGCGCCCGCCAGCGCGCCGGTCCATCGCCAATGCGCCAGCGCCTGGCAAGTGGACGAAGACGGCGCGGACCTGATCCGCATGGCGCTGGTGCTCTGCGCGGACCATGAGCTGAACGCGTCGAGCTTCACGGCGCGTTGCGTGGCGTCCACCGGCGCCAGCCTGCGCGCATCCGTGGTCGCTGGCCTGGCCGCGTTGACCGGTGGGCTGCATGGCGGGGCCACCGCCCGCGTAGAGGCTCTCTGGGACGAGCTCGGCGACGCTCCGCCCGCATCGAAGCTGCGCGAGCGGCTTGCCCGCGGCGAGAACCTGCCGGGGTTTGGCCATCATCTCTACCCCGCCGGCGACATCCGCGCCGTCGGCCTGCTGGCGCGGATACTTCCCCATCACCCGCAATGGCAAGCATTCATCGACGACGCTTTCGCGCTGGTGGGGCAGCGGCCATCGATCGATTTTGCACTGGTGGCGCTGCGCCGGCATCTGCGKCTGCCGCCCGGCGCGGCCTTCGGCATGTTCGCGCTTGGCCGCTCCATCGGCTGGATCGCGCACGCGCTGGAGCAGCGTGCCGATGCCGAGCTGATCCGCCCGCGTGCCGCGTACGTCGGCCCGCGGCCCGGCTAGCCAGGATCGAGCCGCAGTTTCGGCGAACCGCAGCCCGATCAGCCCCACGAGCGCCAGGCGCAAGAAAAACCCCGCGGCCAGTTCGCGCTGTACTGCGTCAACGACGTGGCGCCTCGGGTTATGCCGCGCGGTGCTGCAAGCGCAGCACCGCGTCGCGTGCGGCAGCGCCAAGCTCGGCAAGGTCCAGCCCCGGGATCGCATCATGCTCCACCACCATGCGCCCACCCACCAGCAGCGCGCGCAGTGCAGGGCGCCCACCGCTGGCCACGGGGGCGATGGCCGGATCGTGCAGGCCAAAGCAGCGCGGGTCGTCGAGCCGGTAGATGGCGAGGTCGKCCGCCTTGCCCGGCTGCAACGTGCCCACCGCATCCAGGCCGAGCACCGCCGCGCCGCCCGCCGTGCCCCAGCGCACGACATCCTCCACGCGCGCGGCGTCGGCGCCACCTTCATGGTCGCCACCCTCGGCACGTGGGCGGGCGCCATGGCCTCGCCGCGCGCGCTGCAGCAGCCACGCCGCATGCGTCTCGGAGATCATGTCGGCCGCTTCGTTGGAGGCGGCGCCGTCCACGCCGATCGACACCGGCACGCCCGCGGCTTCCAGCGCCGGGATATTCGCGATGCCGCTGCCCAGCCTGCCGTTGCTCTGCGGGCAGTGCGCGATGCCCGTGCCGGTTGCGCCGAGCTGGCGGATTTCGTCCGCGCCCAGTTTCACCAGATGGGCGAACCAAACGTCGCGGCCCAGCCATTCGTGCTCGCCGCAGAAGGCCACGGGTGTCGTCTGGTACTTGTAGCGCGCGGCGTTCTGGTATTCCACCGTCTCCGACAAATGGCTGTGCAGCCGGATGCCAAGCCGGCGCGCGGTGCGCGCGCAGGTGCGCAATTCCTCGGGCGACATGGAGTAGAGCGGCGTGGTGGGCGCCATCACCACGCGGCGCATCGCATCCGGCGCGGGCTGGTGGTAGCGCGCGGTGAGCCGCTCGCAATCGCCCAGGAACTGGTCGAGCGTTTCGGGGCGCAACGCCTGCGGCAGCTCGTTCTCCAGCTGGCGCGTGCGGGTGGCGCCGCCACGGCACAGCACAAAGCGCAGTCCCAGTGCATCGGCTTCCTCGAACAGGATGGCCGAGCTGTCGTAGGGCATGCCGGGATAGTAGAGATAGTTGTGGTCCGCCACCGTGCCGCAGCCGCTGCGCACCAGTTCGATCAGGCCGATGCGGGCGGCAAGYCGGAAGGTGGTTTCGTCAAAGGCGGCGCGGAAGCGGTAAGGCGTAGCGCCGAGCCACGGCGTGAGCGTCAGGTTCAGCCCCGGCGGATCGCCCTTGAGCAGTGACTGGAACAGGTGATGATGGGTGTTGACCCAGGCCGGGTAGACCACGCAGTCGGTGGCGTCGATGATTTGCTCGCCGGGGCGCTGCGCCAGCTTGCCGATGGCTTCGATCGTGCCGCCGGCCACGCGCAGGTCCGGGCCGGCATGGCGCTCACCCTCACCCTTATCGTTACCAGGAAGGCCAGTCAGGATGGCAGTGGCGTTGCGGATCAGGATGGTGTTGGTCGTCATGCCAGCTCGCTTTCGTGCCAATGGGACAGTGYCATGCGCGATACCACCACCATGGCGCCGAACAACGCGACGCCGGTCAGCGTGATCAGGAACAGCGCGGCGAACAGGCGCGGGATATTGAGGGCGAAGCCCGCCTGCAGGATCTGGTAAGCCAGCCCCGCGCCCGTGCCGCCGGTGCCCGCCACGAACTCCGCTACCACCGCGCCGATCAGCGCGAGGCCGCAAGAGATCCGCAGGCCGCCGAAGAAATACGGCAGCGCGCTGGGAATGCGCAGGCGGCGCAAGGTATCCCAGCGGCTCGCGCGGTTGATGCGAAACAGGTTGAGCAGCCCGGGGTTGACGCTGCGCAGGCCCAGCACCGTGTTGGAGATGATCGGGAACACGGCCACCATGGTGGCGCAGATCACTAATGCCAGCGTCGGCTCCTTGACCCAGATGATGATCAGCGGCGCGATCGCCACCACCGGCGTGACCTGCAGCAGGATCGCGTAGGGAAACAAGCTGGCTTCGATCAGGCGGCTCTGCACGAAGATGAACGCCGCGGCGGTGCCGACCACCACGGCCAGCGCAAAGGCCAGCATGGTGATGCGCAGCGTCACCCATAGCGAGCCGCACAGCAGGCTCCAGTCTTCCATCAGCGCATGGCCGATGGCGGTGGGCGTGGGCACAAGGTACGCGGGCACGGCGAGCGCCGTGCATGTCGCCTGCCAGGCGAGCAACAGCAGCACGCCGACGGCAAGCGGGGCGGCCACGCGCTGTACGGCGGGGCGCGACAGTAGCGGGGGATTCATGGGGGCTCCTTGTTGTCCGTGGGACCGATGCGGCTGCCGGGCTCAGTGCTCGTTGGGGTCGGCGCCGGTGTTGGCCTGCGCGAGCAGCGCCGACAATTGCGCGCAGTACCGCATGAATGCGGGCGAAACACGGAAGGCCTCATCGCGGGCTTCGGGCCCCTCGATGGCCACGTCGGCAATCACGCGGCCCGGCCGCGCCGCCATCACCACCACGCGGCTCGACAGGTAGACCGCCTCATAGATGCTGTGGGTGACGAAGACCACCGTCAGGCCGCGCTCGGCCCACAGCGCGCGCAGGTCGGCGTCGAGCTTGTTGCGGGTGAACTCGTCGAGCGCGCCGAAGGGCTCGTCCATCAGCAGCAGGTCCGGGTTGGTCGCCAGCGCCCGCGCGATCGACACGCGCATCTGCATGCCACCCGACAGCTCGCGCGGATAGACCGCGGCGAAGCGGTGCAGCCCCACCAGCGCCAGCGCGCGCTGCACGCGTTCGTCGGCGTCGGCGCGCGGCATGCGGGCCAGGTCCAGCGGCAGCCGCACGTTGTCGGCCACGCGTGCCCAAGGCATCAGCGTGGCTTCCTGGAACACCATCGCCAGCGTGCGGCCGGCGCTGTCCGTGGCGCCGTTCGCACCGCTCGGAAGGGCGGGGTTGCCCCACCAGCGCATATGGCCCGCCGACGGCGCCTCCAATCCGGCAAACAGCTTGAGCAAGGTGCTCTTGCCGCAGCCGGAGGGCCCCAGTAGCGAGACGAACTCGCCTGGCTTGATCGCCAGCTTGACGCGCTCCAGCGCCACGGTGCCGTTGGGGTAGGTCTTCTCGACCTGGTTGGCGAACAGCAGCGGCGCATCGGCATCGCGCCGGCTGGTGCCAGCGGGCTCGCCGCCGGCGTTGGGCGCAAGGCCGCCGGCGCTCGGGGCTGCAGCGCGGGCTTGCATGGCACTGCGAAAGAGGACGCTCATGGCTGTCTCCGTATGGAATGGTTCCGGGGGCTGTCCGAAGTCCGGCTTAACCGCGAACCACGGGAATGCGGAAGGTTTCCTTCTCGCCATGCCGGGTGAACAGCTCCATCAGCATCTTGCGCATCAGCAAGCCGGGTTTATCGGATTCCATATGGAATTCAACGCGGCGGCGCGTGTCCACGCAGGCGTCGTAGTCGGTTGCTTCCAGGATGTCGCGATCCTCGGCGACGATAGGCGCATCCCAGTCGATCAGTTCCTGCGTCGAGCAGTCTTCCTCGCTGTCATTGCGGTACAGCCATTGCGACAGCATCACGCTCTTGTCGTCGATCGGCGTGGCGCAGTTGTAGATGATGTGATGGCGCCCGCTGGCCGGATAGGTGCAGCCGAAGCGGCGCGTGAACGGCAGGTCCCAGCGGTTGAACATATGGCGATGCGTGATCGGCTCGGTGGTGCCGGTAACACGGTGGCCCGCCTCGATATTGCGGATCGGCACCAGCGTTTCCGCCTCGAAGCCCCACTCGCGCTGCTGCAGCTCGTACTTCTCCGGCTTGGGCTGCTCCGGCAAACCAAAGTTGGCGCGGTGCACGAAGCTGAAGTGCGAATTGTCGAAGGCGTTCTCCATCACGCGCAGCGAGCTGGTGTTCCACTTCTCGTAGAACTGGAAGATGCGGCGGTAGGCGGGGTCGCCATCCTCGGGGAAATCGGGGATGGGCTGCAGCGGATCGTCCAGCGCCACCCACACGTAGCCGTATTTCTCTTGCACGTGATAGGCCTGCACTTTCGCGCCGGAAGGAATGGCGTTGTCCGGCGCTTGCGGAATCCGCACGCAGCTGCCCGAGCAGTTGTATTCCCAGCCGTGGTAGCCGCAGACGATGTCGCCGCGCTCGTTGACCCAGCCCTTGGACAGGCGTGCGGTGCGGTGGCAGCAGCGGTCCTGCAGCGCCGCGGGCTTGCCGTCGGTGTCCCTCCACAGCACCAGGTCCTCGCCCAGCAGGGTAAAGGGCTTGGGGCCGTCGTCGAGCATCGAGATCGGCATCAGTGCATACCAGAAGCGGCGCAATACGGGCTGTTGGGTGACCAGCATGTCAAATATCCTTGTATGGGGTTGAGCTTGAACAGCGAAGCTGCGCGCTTCAGGGCATGACTTTCAGGTCTTTCACGAACTGCGTGGTGTAGGCCTGTTTCCAGTCGGTATCGGCCTTGAGCAGCCCGGCGCCCACCATGAAGTCGCGCGTCTTCTGCCAGCGCGCGTCGGTCATCACGCCGATGCCGTAGCGGGCTGCGTCGCCACCGCCAACCATGTGGTACTCCTTGAGTTTCYCCACGCCCCTGGCGAGCTGGTCGTCCTTCATGTTGGGGTTCTCCTGCTTGATCAGCGCATTGGCCGGGGCAGGGTCCGCCAGGTAGCTCTTCCAGCCTTCCATGCTCGCCTTGACGAAGCGCGCGACCACGTCCGGCTTCTCCTTGACCATCTTCTGCATGGCGACGATGGTGGTGCCATAGGGCGGATAGCCATCGTCGGCGAACAGGAAGAAGCGCGTCTTGGCACCGGCCTTGCTGGCCGAGAACACTTCGGAAGAGGCATACGCCTGCTGGGCCGATTGCGGATCGGCAAAGAAGGGCTGCAGGTTGAAGGTGTAGACGCGCGACTGCGATTCCTCTAGCTTGTACTTGCCCTTGAGCCACGGCCACCAGGTGGTGCGTCCCGAGGTGGAGACCAGCACCGTGCGGCTCTTCAGGTCGGCCAGGCTCTTGACGTCCTCGTGGGTCATCATGCCTTGCAGATCGGTCTGGAAGGAGGTTGCCACGGTGGTCACCGGCACGCCTTGCTCCACGCTCTTGAGCACCTGCAGGTCATAGCCCATCAGGAAATCGGCCTGGCCGCTGGTGAGGATCTGCATGCCGTTGACTTGCGGGCCACCCATGCGCACGGTGACATCGAGGTCGTACTTCTTGTAGATGCCCTTCGCCACCGCCTGATAAAAGCCGCCGTGTTCCGCCTGGGCATACCAGGAGGTGAGGAACGTCACCTTGTCGGCGGCGCGCGCGGTGGCGGGGACGGCGGCGAGCGTGAGCGCGGCGCAGGCGCCGGCGATCAACAGGCGGCGCAAGGGGGAGGGCGTCTTCATGGGGGCTCCTGTGCGGATGTTTGCGGAGGAAAACGGGGCGGGTATGGCAACAGGCGGGCAACGGCGCAGGACGCGGGCGGCGGCATGGCCGCCGGACGCGTCTGCGAAATGGAATAAGGGCGTGAAGATGGGGGACATCGTGGGCGCTCTCTTTTCTCTCGTGCCCGGCCTGGTGGCCGGATCCAAACGCCCGGATGCCTCGCGATGCGAGTCAGCCAGGCGTGCGACCGGATGGCCGCGAGAGCAATGTCCCGCGCCGGCATGCGCCTGCCCGCTGGGGGWGGCGCATCGGCGCTAACCGCTTCTACTCGATAGCTTGTTCAGCAAGAGGTGTGCCAACGGCAGCGGCGAGCGCCGCGCCCCAAATGCGCCGGATCGTGGCAAGCCGCTGAGCGGCCTGGTGCACGATCGCCTGCCTCGACGCGCGATGTGCACCAATTCGGTGAGCCGCGCGGTGGCCGGTGCGATCAGGAGCTCGTGCTGGCCCTGACCAGCCCGCCGCAGYGGCCTAGCACAGTGGTGACACAGCACGCGTTGCCCGACCAGTCGCCACCGATCACCAGGCCAGTGGGACCAGCGATCAGGCGGCGATGGCACAGGCCGGGCACCAGCAGGGGCTCGGGTGACGTGGGCGCGCGCGCATCGCGCGGGCCGCCGCCCGGCGCACGCGCCGGCGGCACCTCCTCGGTCCACAAGTAGGCTGTGCCGCCCGGCACGGCCTGCACGGATTGCGGCGGGCCCCATTGCGCCTTGGCTTGCTCGATCGGGGCGGCTTGCCACGAATCCAGGATGCGCTGCATGGCGGATTGCTCGACGCTTGCGCAGCCGCCCAGGGCGATGGCGGCGAGTGGGGTCAACCAAAGGCGAGGGGAGATGGAGGGACGGCGAACGACAGACATGGCGGCTCCAGGGGTGCAGGCATGCCCCTCCGTGCAGCCTAGCTTAGCCGCCTGTCTCGCCGCAAGCGGCTGCGGGCGCTTTATGCGGGCTTGCCCACAGTCGGCGCCAGCGCGGCCTTGCCGGCATCCCGGGACGGCTCGTGCGCGCTGTCGTCGCCGCCGGCCTGGCCCAGGTCCATGCCCTTGGTTTCCGGCAGCAGCAAGGCGGCGCCCATCACCATCATGTAGCCGACGCCGGCCACGATGGCGATCGCCAGTGGCAACGAGGTGCGGCCGGTGCTGAGCCAGCCTACCGTCAGCGGGAAGAGCGAGCCGATCACGCGCCCGACGTTGTACGAGACGCCATAGCCTGTGGCGCGGATGTCATTGGGGTAGGACTCCGAGATGGTGGCACCGATGCCGGCGAACACGCCCTGCATCAGCACGCCCAGCGGGAAGCCAAGGAACAGCATCGACGTGTTCGATACCGGGATCACCATATAGACCAGCGCCATGACAAAGGCGCCGGCGGCAAAGGCGATATAGGTCAGGCGGCGGCCCCAGCGGTCGGTGGCATAGGCGCCGGCCACGTAGCCCACCAGCGAGCCAACGATCGTCATCGCCAGGTAGGAGCTGGTGCCGAACACCGACAGCCCGCGCTCGGTCTTGAGGAACGTCGGCAGCCAGGTGGCAATCGCATAGTAGGCGCCCAGCATGCCGCCCGACAGCAGGCTGCACAGCACGGTCTTGCCCAGCAGCGGCCTGTGGCCAAGCCGCGCCAGCTGCTGCCATGCGGTGGGCCCGCCGCCGTCGCCAGCGGCAGCGCGTTCGGCCTGGCTCTTGGTGAAGACTTCCGGCTCCTCCAGGTTGCGGCGCAGGTAGATCACCACCAGCGCCGGCAGGATGCCCATGAAGAAGCAGACGCGCCAGGCGGTTTCGGCCGGGAAGATGCTGAAGGTGATGGCGTAGGCAATGGCCGCCGCGCCCCAGCCGAAGGAGTAGCTGCTGGCGGTGAAGCCGGAGTATTTGCCGCGGTGTGCCGGGTTGCGGATCATTTCCGTCACCAGCACCATGCACAGCGAGGACTCGCCGCCGAAGCCCAGGCCCTGGAGCATGCGGAAGGCCAGCAGCTGCTCGGGGGTGTTGGCCAGCCCGCACAGGAAGCAGGCAACGGCAAACACCACGATGGTCCAGCGCAACACGCGCACCCGGCCATAGCGGTCAGCCAGGACGCCCGCGCCGATGGCGCCCACCAGTGAGGACACCAAGGTCCAGGTGACAATGGCGCCTGCGGCCGATTTGCTCATGCCCCACTGGGTGAGCAACGTCGAAATCAGGAAGGAATAGATCATGAAGTCGAACACGTCGACCGCATGACCGAGGAACGCGCCGTAAAACCCCTTGCGCTCCATTGTCGATAAATCCTTGAACCAGGTGAACATGATCTCTCCTTCGTGTCTTTGCTTCGGGGGCGGTGCGCTGGTCTTTTTATGGCGCCGGGGCGCGTTACACCGTGTGGGACTGGGACTGGGCCGAGGCCGGCGGCGGCCGGAAGGCAAAACCTGCTGCTTCCAGCAACTGGGCAAAACGCAATGCGGTCAGGTCCGCGAACCTTCCGGCGACGATCTGCACGCCCACCGGCAGGCCACTGCGGCCCGGGCTGATCGGCGCTACCGTCGAGGGCAGGCCACACAGGCCGGAGTGCCCGGCCCAGAACAACTGGCTGGTGAGCGGTTGCGCCCGGCCATTGACCTGGAGCATGCGCTGCCACGGCTCGCCGGCTTCATCCAGCGCAAAGGCGGTGGTGGCCGCTGCCGGGCACAGCAACACGTCGACCTCGCCAAAAAAGCGTTGCCAGGCCTGCGCGAAGGTGGCCCGGGCTCGTTGCAACTGCAGCCATTGCCGGTGCCGGATGCCGGCCCCGGTGAATTGCAGCGTGGCGTAGCTGTGGTCGTCGGGCTCGGCGTCTGTGGCACGGGCCAGCGCGGCATCGAAGCCAGCGTCATCCATATGGACCGACGTGGTAGCCCGCAGCATCAGCACGTAGGTGTGCCAGAGAGCCGAGGCATCGAAGTCCGGGCGCGCGTTCCAGCGCACCTGGGCGCCCTGTCCCTCCAGCCAGCGGCCGAGCTTTTCGATTTCGCCGCTGACTTCCCCGTCGGCCTCGCACAGCGGATGGCTCGGCAGCACGGCGACGCGGAAGTCGGCCAGCGCGCGCTTGTCGCATGGCGGCAGCGTCAGGCGATAGGCCTGCGCTTCGATGCCGTCCGGGCCAGCCAGCGCCCGCAGCAGCAGTTCCAGGTCGTGCGCGCTGCGCGCCAGCGGCCCCGCCACGTTGATGTCCTGCTCGCCGTAGCCGTGGCCGATGCCATGGCCGCGCAGCGGCACCAGCCCGTGGCTGCTCTTGTGCGAGAACACGCCGCAGTAGTGTGCCGGGTTGCGCAGCGACGAGCCGATGTCGGAGCCCACGTCAAAGAAGCTCATGCCCGCGCAGACCGCCGCCGCGCTGCCGCCGGACGAACCGCCCGGGGTGCGGCTGGGGTCTCGCGGGTTGCGGGTGGTGCCGTAGATGGCGTTGTAGCTTTGCCAGTCGCGCAGCCCGATCGGCACGTTGGTCTTGCCCAGGAGGACCGCGCCAGCCGCGCGCAGGCGCTCGACCACGGCCGAGTCGCTGGTGGCAATGTTGTGGCGCTGCGCCGGGTTGCCGCACGTGGTGGGCCAGCCTGCCACATCGAAGGATTCCTTGATGGAGAAGGGAATGCCGTCCAGCAAGCCAAGCGGCTCCCCGCGGCGCCGGCGTTGGTCGCTGGCCTCGGCCGCGGCGCGCGCGGCGGTGAAATCCGCCAGGATGAGGGCGTTGATCTTCCGATGCGAGGCGACATAGGCTGCCTCGCACCAGTTCACCAGGTCCTGCGCGCTGGCGTCGCCTTTGGCCAATAGCGCCGCGGCTTCCCGCACTGGCAGGAAGCACGCCTCTGGCGGCCGGGTGTCGGTGCTTGCAATGTCTTGCCGCGTCACGCATTCGCTCCGTATCGTGGGGTCCGTTGCCATGGCGCCCGGGTTGGGGGCAATCGGGCCTGTCGCTAGAATCGGTATACTATATTCATAGAATCGCCGAGAGCAAGGCAAATGTTAGAGCGCCGGCGATTCGCCGCGTTCTGGTGCAATGCAGCAGGTTTTGGCACAAATCCGGGGTTCTTTGGAAAGGAGCGCTAGACATCGCGCACCTTGGTGGTGCGCGAGTTATGAGGTGTTTGGTATACCGTTTGTGGCCTATAGCCTGGTTGGCAGTTGCCCCGCCCCCGCCTAGCGGTCGAAAAAAGGCAAGGCCTGTTGGTCCGGGCTTGGCGGCTTGCGCCGGTGGGGGCCCGCCGGGGTCGATGTCGTCTGCGGCTGTGTTTCCGGCTGGGGCGCGGGCGGTGGTTGCAGCTCGAATCGCCGCACTGCTTCCAGCGCAACGGCACTGGCGAGCAAGGCCGGCAGCCTTGGCGCCAGGATCTGATAGGTGTCCAGGTCAAAGCGCGCGGGCGAGGACAACAAGCCTGGCGCCTCCTCCAGCGTGGGCACCGAGCCCAGGTAGCACCAGTCTTCCAGGACATGCCACCACGCCTTGGCGCCGTGCTGCTCGCGCCATGCCACTGCACCCGCGAATGGCCAGGGCTGGATCGCCAGGTTGGCCAGTGCTGTGACTGCCCGCAAGCGGTGCGCTGCGAGGGACTCGTCGCCGGTGCAGGCGCCCAGGCAGCGGTGCAGCTGACGCGCGAAGCAGGGCAGGCCGCGCC
Source organism: Cupriavidus sp. 01L46 (assembly GCF_056399905.1). Classification (NCBI taxonomy): domain Bacteria; kingdom Pseudomonadati; phylum Pseudomonadota; class Betaproteobacteria; order Burkholderiales; family Burkholderiaceae; genus Cupriavidus; species Cupriavidus sp. 01L46. The sequence continues at coordinate 1,381 of NZ_JBFTSF010000085.1, read as the reverse complement.
GCGCGGTTTTTTCCAGGGCGAGGGCGACCTGGCAGAGCTGATGGGTTTGGGCCAGTTCGGCCAGCCGGGCCTGGGCGCTGGCCCGGCTGGGAAAGGCGCCATACAGATTAGGGTGCCGGCTGAAATCGGTATTGCGATCCGAGCGCAGTATCGGCGCGCTCAGTCCGGGCGGCAGTTCCCACGTGTAGAGCCCGGCGTTCTGGCGCAGCATCTGGTTGTGCAGCGGCTGCATCGTCTTGATCAAGTGCGCTTCCAGCAGCAGCGCGCCGGCCTCACCGCCGGTCTCGCGCCATTCGACGCGGCGCACCGCCCGCGCCAGCCGCATTTCCAGGGCGGCACGGTGATCGCCGGAGAAATGCGCGCCAATGCGTTGGCGCAGGTGGATGCTCTTCCCTATATAGAGAGGCATGTCCTGGTCGCCATAAAAGAGATAGACGCCAGGGGTGTCTGGAACGTCGTCCAGCGCGGTTTCTTCGAGCCCGGCTGGCAGGCTTGCCCGCTTGATCAGCGACTGCACCGCGGATTCGACCAGGTCCATCGTGTAGAGCTCGTGGACCTTCTGCCAGAATTGCCACAACAATTCGGCATCGGCGAGAGCCCGGTGCCGGCCCTTGGGTTGTAACTCGAACCGGGCGATCAGCGCATCCAGCCCGTGGCGCGCCGCCGAGGGAAACAGCGAGCGGGAGAGCCGTAACGTGCACAGGACATCGGCGCGAAAGGTGACGCCGACGCGGCGGAACTCATTCTTGAGGAAGCCATAGTCGAAACGTGCGTTGTGCGCCACGAAGAGCTTGCCTTGCAGCCGCTCCGCAAGCGTCTCGGCCAGTGACTCAAAGCTCGGCTGCCCACGTACCATGTCGTCGGTGATTCCGGTCAGCTGCTGGATAAATGGCGGGATGCCAATGCCCGGGTCTATCAGGGTGTCCCATTCGACGATGCCGTCCGGTCCCACTTCCACGACGCCAATCTCGGTAATACGGTCGCGGGTGCCGTCGGCGCCCGTCGTTTCCAGGTCGACGAAGACAATCGGGCGTGAAAGTGCTGCTGCCAGCGCTTGCGCATCCAGATACCGGGGCATATCCGCCGGCTGGTGCGATGGCTGGTAGATAGGAAGGTCAGGCATCCGTCGATTCTAATAGATGGAGATAGCGGTCGCGCGACCCTGCGCCGGGACATGGAAGCCTGCTTCATCACCGTGTCACAGACCGTTCTGAAGAAATTCAAGAAAACGCTTGCCAAGGCCGAGGGGGTCCCCTATKATTCGCCCCCTCGCAACACGAAACACCGCTGCAAAGCAGACGGGACAAGGGTTGCGGGGTCGGCAGGGGTGGTTGGCGGCGCGCATGGCGCCGCGCATGGCGCAGCGAGCTGAAGGAAAAAA
>NZ_JBFTSF010000084.1:0-23096 GCF_056399905.1 Cupriavidus sp. 01L46 | reverse complement strand
CCGGCCGGGGCATCCTCCCAGCCCAGCAAGACGCGGGGCGGCATGCCAGCCGCATCGTCGAGCGCGAACACGAAGCGCTGGCCGCGCGCGGCCTGCGCCGGCAGCCCGGCCACCACGCCACTCACCTGCAGGTCGACCCCTTCCAGCCCAGGCGCGAGCCGCTCTGCCAGACGAACCTCGGCGCGCCACGCCGAACAGCCGAAACCAGCCAGCAGCGACAACGCGATCCAGGCCACCCGCGCCCAGCCAGGCCGGCGCGTGCGCAGGCCCAGCGCGAGCGTGGCCGCCAGGAGCCCGGCAGCCGCCAACGCCCACACCGCGCCGCCACGCGGCAGCGAGCCTTGTTGCTGCAGCCACCAGCAGCCCGCCACGAAGGCGAGCAAAGACAGACGCATGTGGACTCCCCAACGGGTAGATGGGATATCGGATGCGTCTGCTTATACGGCCGTCACCGGCCGCCAGACTTGTCAGGATGAAACGGGTTGGTTGCCGATTGTTTCGGCCGGGGCCAAAGCAGGCAATGCCGAGGGGAACATGGTTGACGCGAACGCGCCCAGCCGCGGCAAGGCGGCCACGGAGTTGCGCCACATCGCCTGCGCCAGCGGCACGGCATCCAGCCCGCGCAACTCGCCCAGCACGCGCGCCACGCCGGCCACTTCGGCAGGCGTGTTGCGCGCCTTGTGCTGCTCGCCGAACTGGTCGTCGGACAGCCAGGCGGGCGCGATGTCGGGTGCGTCGGTTTCCAGCACGATGGCGTCGAGCGGCAGGTCCACCGCCAGGCGCCGGATCTGGTTGGCGCGGCTGAAGGTCAGGTTGCCGCCGAAACCCAGCTTGAGGCCCTGGTCGATAAATCCCCGCGCCTGCTGCACACTGCCGTTGAAAGCATGGGCAATGCCCTGGCGCACGCCGATGCGGCGCAACTGGGCCGCCACCTGGTCCTGCGACTTACGCACATGCAGCAGCACCGGCAAGTCCAGCTCGCGCGCAATCTTGAGTTGCTCGGCGTAGATCCAGGCCTGGTGCGCGGCATCGAGGCCGGGCACGAAGAAATCGAGCCCGATCTCGCCGATACCGACGAAGCGCGGATCGGCCAGCGAGGCTTGCGCCTCGCTGCGCAAGGCGTCGAGGTCGGCCTGGCCCGCGCCCGGCGTGCACAGCGGATGGATCCCCAGCGCGTAGACGCAGCTAGCGTGGCGATGCGCCAGCGCCCGCACCGCGGCAAAATTCGACACGGCCACGGCCGGCAGCACGATGCCCGTCACCCCCGCCGTGGCAGCGGCGGCGGCAACGGTGTCACGGTCGGCATCGAATTCGCCCGCGTCGAGGTGGCAATGCGTATCGATCCACATGGTGGGTTCCGCTGGCGCCAGGGCGCTCAGCGCTCGCGGTGGATATGCCCGTCGCGCAGTCGCAGCACGCGATCGCAGCGGCTGGCCAGGTCGAGGTCATGGGTCACGATGACAAAACTGGTGCCCAGCGTGCGCGACAGCTCCAGCATCAGGTCGTAGACGCCGCCCGCGGTATGGTCGTCCAGGTTGCCGGTGGGCTCGTCCGCCAGCACACAGGCCGGGCCGCCCACCAGCGCGCGGGCGATCGCCACCCGCTGGCGCTCGCCGCCCGACAGCTCGCCGGGCCGGTGCTGCGCCCGGTCGCCCAGGCCCACGCGCTCCAGCACCGTCATCGCCGCCGCGCGCGCCTCGGGCTGGCGCAGCCCGCGGATGCGCATCGGCATGGCCACATTATCCAGCGCGGTGAACTCGGGCAGCAGGTGGTGGAACTGGTAGATGAAGCCCAGCTCGCGGTTGCGCACGATATTGCGCTCGCTCTCGCGCAGCGCGGTGAAGGGCCGGCCCTTCAAGGCGACCCGCCCGCTGTCCGGGTTATCGAGCCCGCCCAGCACATGCAGCAGCGTGCTCTTGCCGGAGCCGGAAGCGCCCACGATGGCGACTTTCTCGCCCGCATCCACCCGGACATCCACGCCCTTGAGCACGGTCACGTCCAGGCCGCCCTGGCGGAAGCGCTTGGTCAGGCCTTCGGCCAGCAGCACCGGCGTATCCGAGCCGGCCTTGCCAGCGGCGTCAGCGGCATTGCCGGCCGGTGCGGCGCGCATCAGGGTTTCACTCATAGCGCAGCGCCTCCGCCGGGTTGACGCGGGCGGCACGCCAGCTTGGGTAGAGCGTGGCCAGGATGGACAGCACGAAGGAGACGATACCGATGGTCGCAATGTCGTTCACGCGGGGATCCGAGGGCAGTTCGCTAATGAAATAGATGTCGCGCGGCAGGAACTGCACATGCAGCAGCTGTTCGATAAAGGGCACGATCACATCGATGTTGAAGGCGATCAAGGCGCCGCCGGCAACCCCCGCCAGCGTGCCGATAAAGCCAATGGCAACGCCCTGCACGATAAAGATCTTGGTGATCGAGCTCGGCTGGGCGCCCATGGTGCGCAGGATGGCGATGTCAGCCTGCTTGTCCGTCACGGTCATGACCAGCGTGGACACCAGGTTGAAGGCCGCCACCGCGATGATCAGCGTCAGGATGATGAACATCATGCGCTTCTCGGTCTGTACCGCGGCAAACCAGTTGCGGTTCTGCTTGGACCAGTCCCGCAGGTAAAGCTCGCCCGAGAGCGTGCCGGCCAGCTGGTCGGCTACCTGGGGCGCACGCTGCATGTCCGTCAGTTTCAAACGCACGCCGGTGGGCCCGGCGAGGCGGAACATGGCTTCGGCGTCGCGGATATTGATCAGCGCCAGCGCATTGTCGAACTCGAAATGGCCGGACGAGAACACGCCCACCACCGTGAACTGCTTGAGCCTCGGCAGCACGCCGGCCGGCGTGATGGTGCCCTGCGGCACCACCAGCGTGACCTTGTCGCCCACCTGCACGCCCATCGCGTTGGCCAGCTCATTGCCCAGGGCAATGCCGAACTMGCCCGGAAGCAGCTGCTCCATGCTGCCGCCCCGGAACTGCTTGCCGATATCGGAAACCTTGGGCTCTTCCGAAGGCTCGACCCCGCGCAGCAGCACGCCGCGCACGGCGTCCTCGCGGGTCAGCATAGCCTGCGCGGCCACATAGGGCGCAGCACCGATCACTTCCTTGTTGCGCATCGCCTCGGCGGCGGTCTTCTGCCAGTCGGGCAGCGCCCCGGGGCCGACCACCTCGATGTGCGACAGCACCGAGAGCATGCGATCCCGCACTTCTTTCTGGAAACCGTTCATCACCGACAGCACCACGATCAGCGCCGCCACGCCCAGCGCAATGCCGAGCATGGAAATCATCGAGATAAAGGAAATAAAGGTGTTGCGGCTGGCGCGCTTGCTTGCGCGGGTGTATCGCCAACCGATCTGCCACTCGTAAGGAAAGTTCAAGAGGGTTCCTGTTGTTAAGGAGAAACGCCGGCGCCACACCGCCGACGCCGCTGATGACTTGCCGGCCGCACACCCGGGGCGCCGCTCGCGCCACTGTCGCCACTGTCGCAACCGAGGCCKGGGACGATATTTCCGCCGCCAGCCAGCCGCAAGTTTACAATCTCGGCACCATGATGACGCACCTGACCCTGATTGTGCCCTTTTCTGTCCCGCCCGGCGCCGCGATCGACGCCGACGGCGGGGGCAACGACGCCATGCTCGAAGCCCTGCTGCGGCAGTTGGAGTTGCCGGCGCTGGGAAAGTTGCTCACGCGCGCCAGCCCCGGCCCGCGCGAGCGGCACGACGACCCCTTCCTGCGCGCGCTGCCGCATGAGCGCTGGCTGGCCGGGCGCGCCAGGCTCGACACAGCCCGTGTGCCCAGCGCCCCGTACATGCGCCTGGCCGACATGACCGCCGCCGGCGCCAGTGCCACGGTGGACGATGGCCAGGCCTGGGCCTGCCTGCAGCCGGTGCATATCCACGCCGCGCGCGACCACCTGGTGCTGATGGATCCGGCCCAGCTGCATATCCGGGCCGAGGAGTCCGCCGCCCTGCACGCCGCGGTGGCGGCGCTGCTGCAGGAATCCGGCATTGTGCTTGAGACACCGCACCCGGCGCGCTGGTACATCCCGCAAGCCGTATTCGGGCCACTTGTGGCCGCCAGCCCGCTGCGCGCCACCGGCCGCAATATCGATGTGTGGATGCAAGCCGGCGAGCGCGCCCGCGACTGGCGCCGGATCCAGAACGAAATCCAGATGACCTGGTACGACCATCCGGTGAACCAGGCCAGGGAGGCTGCGGGAGAGTTCTCCGTCAATTCGGTCTGGCTCCACGGCGGCGGCACCCTGCAGCCGGTGCCGCGCCTGGCGGACACGGTATTGACCAGCGACGCCTTCCTGCGCGGCGTGGCGCTGGCCGGCGGCGCGGCATGCCAGCCCCAGCCGCCGCGTTTCAAGGCAATCCAGGCGATGCAGGGCAGCGCCATGGTGCTGCTGGAGGACGCCATCGAGTCCCATATCGCCCAGGACTGGGGCCTGTGGATCGAGCGCATGCACACGCTCGACGCCGAATGGTTCGCGCCCGCCCTGGCCGCCCTYGAAGSCGGGCAGTTGCAGGCGGTCACGCTSATGCTGTCCGGCGACAACCACTACGCCGAGTTCACCGTGCGCCGCGCCGACCTGCGCAAGTTCTGGCGCGGCCTGGGCCAGCGCGGCGACTGGCGCGCGCTGCTGTCCGACCTCGCCTATGCCGCCTGATCCCCTGGTTTTCCGCAAGACCCCGCAATGACAAAAATCGCCGTTCGTTCCTTTTCCGCCGAATATGCCGGCAAGCTGGCCGGGATCGGCCTGCATCCCACGCTGGCGCGCATCCTCTCGGCACGGGGCGTACGCGAGCCGGCCGAGCTCGCCACCGAGCTGCCCGGCCTGGTGCCGCCGGCGGCCATGAAAGGCATCGACCACGCGGCCACCTACCTGGCCGACGCCATCGCCGCGGGCCGGCGCCTGCTGATCGTGGCGGACTATGACTGCGACGGCGCCACCGCCTGCGCGGTAGGCGTGCGCGGTTTGCGCATGCTGGGGGCGCGCATCGACTACATCGTGCCCAACCGCTTCGAGTACGGCTACGGCCTGACCCCGGAGATCGTGGCCCTGGCCGCCAAGCAGCAGCCGGATGTGATCGTGACGGTGGACAACGGCATTGCCAGCGTCGACGGCGTGGCGGCGGCCAATGCGCTCGGCATCGACGTGGTGGTGACCGACCACCACTTGCCCGGCGACCAGCTGCCCGACGCGGCCGTGATCGTCAACCCCAACCAGCCCGGCTGCGAATTCCCCAGCAAGAACCTGGCGGGCGTGGGCGTGATGTTCTACGTGCTGCTGGCCTTGCGTGCCGAACTGCGCCGCCGCGGCGTGTTCGACGCGCAGACCCAGCCGCGCCTGGACACCCTGCTGGACCTGGTGGCGCTAGGCACCGTCGCCGACGTGGTCAAGCTCGACAGCAACAACCGCATCCTGGTGGCGCAGGGCCTCAAGCGCATGCGCGCCGGCCGCATGCACGCCGGCGTGGCCGCCCTCTTCCGCGCCGCCGGGCGCGAGGCCACGCGCGCCAACACCTTCGACCTGGGCTTTGGCGTGGGCCCGCGCCTGAACGCCGCAGGGCGGCTGGCCGACATGTCGCTAGGCATCGAATGCCTGCTGACCGACGACGCCAACCGCGCCTGGGAAATCGCCCAGGAACTCGACGGCATGAACCGCGAGCGGCGCGATATCGAAGCTGGCATGCAGCAGGAAGCCTTGCAGATCCTGGAAGGCCCGCTGGGCGCGCTGGATCCGGCCGCGCGCTTTACCGTCAGCGTGTTCAACGACACCTGGCACCAGGGCGTGATCGGCATCGTGGCCTCGCGGCTCAAGGAAAAATACCATCGCCCCACCATCACCTTCGCCCCGGGCGACGAAGACACGATCAAAGGATCGGGCCGCTCCATCCCGGGCTTTCACCTGCGCGATGCGCTGGACCTGGTGTCCAAGCGCCATCCCGGCCTGCTGAAGAAGTTTGGCGGCCACGCCATGGCGGCCGGACTGACCCTCGGCGCCGACAGCTTCGGGCAGTTCATGGAAGCGTTCGAGGCGGTGGGGCGCGAATGGCTGAGCGACGAGCAGCTGGCGCGGGTAATCGAGACCGATGGCGACATCGAGGATGCCTGCTTCAGCCCGGAATTCGTCTCGCTGCTGGAGCAGCAGGTCTGGGGCCAGGGCTTCCCTGCGCCCACCTTCTGCGGCGAGTTCGACGTGCTGCGCCAGAGCGTGCTCAAGGGCAAGCACCTGAAGCTGCAGCTGGGGCGCGGCAGCCAGCGCTTCGACGCGATCTGGTTCAACCATGCGGATTCGCTGGGCGCCAGCGCGCTGGTGGCCTACCGGCTCGACAACAATACCTTCAACGGCATCACACGGGTGCAGATGGTGATCGAGCACGCGCAGTAGCGCGCCCGCCCAGCGGGTGGCTTAGCCGCGCGACGGCAGCAGCCCCACCGGATCCACCGGTTTGCCGTTGTTGCGTACCTCGAAATGCAGCTCGCTGTCGGCCGTGCCCATGCGCCCGACCTCCTGCCCGCCGGATACCTGCGCGCCCTCGCTGACCGAGGGCTTGTCCAGGTTGCCATACACCGTCAGCCAGTTGTCGTCGTGCTTGATGATCACCAGCATGCCGTAGCCGCGCAGGTCGCCGACGTGGATGGCCTTGCCGGCGGCGGCCGCGCGCACCACGCTGCCGGGCGCCGTGTTGATGCGCAGGCCCTTGCTGGCAGGCGGCCCGTAGCCGGCGGTCACGCGGCCGTCGGCCGGCCATTGCAGGCGGATGCTGGTGGCGGGCGCGCGCGACGGCGCGCTGTTGTCCACCCGCGGCGTGTCCCCGACCGCCACCGGGCCGTTGCCGGCCCCCGTGCCGGCGCTGGCGCCAGCCGGCGGGCGGACCCGCAGCAGTTGCCCGACTTCGATCCGGTCCGCGCTGGGCAGCTGGTTCCAGCGCACCAGGTCGCGCACGGCGCGCTTGTGCCGCCGGGCCACGGTGTACAAGGTGTCGCCGCTCTGCACCCGGTAGTAGCCATCCGGCGCGGGTTCGCTGGCCAGGGTGCCGCAGCCGGCGGCCAGGCACGCCGCAGCGGCGGCGGCCAGCAGGCCAAGCGCGCGGCGCCGCGCGCTCGTCTTGTCGTGGTTGCTTTGCTTCATCACGTACTTATCGTCCMTCCCTGTCCTTAACTTGAAGCCTGCCTGGTGGCCGGTCTTGGGCCGACGGCACGTTCGAGTCTGCCATGATGCACCCGCAACTGTAGACCCTCCAGGGGGCAAACCGTTCGAAATCGCGCAACAGACACGATCACAACCGGGGCAAAAGCCCCCGATCCGCTATAATTCAAGGTTTTGAAAGCGCAGGAACATCATGGAAGCAGAACGCCTCAACGCCATCTCCGGTGCCATCTCTGATCTCCGTTCGCGAACGGAAGATCTACGGGGGTATCTTTGACTACGATGTCAAAGTAGGACGACTCGACGAAGTCAACGGCGAACTCGAGGACCCCGAGGTCTGGAACAACCCCAAGCGGGCCCAGGATCTCGGCAAGGAAAAGAAGATGCTGGAGGGCGTGGTCAGCGTGCTCGGCAAGCTCACGGACGACCTTAGCGGCGCCGACGAGCTGTTCGAGCTCGCCCGCGAAGAAGGCGACGACGACACGCTGGAAGCCATCGAAACCGACGTTGCCGGCTTCGAGGCCATCGTCGCCGACATGGAATTCCGCCGCATGTTCTCCGGCGAAATGGACCAGGCCAACGCCTTTATCGACATCCAGGCCGGCGCCGGCGGCACCGAAGCCTGCGACTGGGCCTCGATGCTGCTGCGCCAGTACCTGAAGTACTGCGAGCGCAAGGGCTTCAAGGCCGAAGTGCTGGAAGAGTCGGAGGGCGACGTGGCGGGCATCAAGAGCGCCACGATCAAGGTCGAGGGCGAGTACGCGTTCGGCTACCTGCGCACGGAAACCGGCGTGCACCGCCTGGTGCGCAAGTCGCCGTTCGATTCGTCGGGCGGCCGCCACACGTCGTTCTCGTCGGTCTTCGTCTACCCCGAGGTCGACGAATCGTTCGAGGTCGACGTCAATCCGGCGGACCTGCGCGTGGATACCTACCGTGCCTCCGGCGCGGGCGGCCAGCACATCAACAAGACCGATTCGGCCGTGCGGATCACGCACATCCCGACCGGCATTGTGGTGCAGTGCCAGAACGACCGCTCGCARCACCGCAACCGCGCCGAAGCCATGTCGATGCTGAAGTCGCGCCTGTATGAGCACGAAATGCGCAAGCGCCAGGCCGAAGCCGACAAGCTGGAGTCGTCCAAGACCGATGTGGGCTGGGGCCACCAGATCCGCTCGTACGTGCTGGACCAGAGCCGCATCAAGGATCTGCGCACCAACGTGGAAATGTCCAACACGCAGAAGGTGCTGGACGGCGACCTGGATCCCTTCATCGTAGCCAGCCTGAAGCAAGGGCTGTAACACGCAGCGGCGCCGCGCCGCCGCCACGCGCTCCCGGCAGGGATCGGCGTGTGGCGGCGGCAGGTGCGGCCACTCACCTGCCGGGACAATCTTGACCATGACCGCAGCATCGACCGCAGCAACGCATCTGATCATCATCACGGGCACCTCGCGCGGGCTCGGTGCCTCGCTGACGCAGGCATTGCTCAAACCGGGCAACCGCCTGGTGTGCGTGTCCCGCAGCCGCAATCCCGAGCTGGAACGGGCGGCGTCCGCCAGCGGCGTCAAGGTAGCCTGGCACTTGCAAGACCTCTCCCAAGCTGGCCCGTCGGCAACCTGGCTCGGCAGCGTCCTCGATGTCGTCGAGGAGACGCTTGCCAGCGTCACGCTGATCCTGAACGCGGGCGTGATCGATCCGATCGGCCCCATCGCCAATCTGCGCGAACCGGCGGTGGTGCAGCATCTGCTGACCAACCTGGCCACGCCGATGACCATGACCGCGGCCTTCCTCTCGCACACCGAGCGCTTTGGCTGCCCGCGCAAGATCCTGGCGATCTCCTCCGGCGCGGCGCGCCGCCCGGTCGAAGGCTGGAGCGCGTATTGCGCTGGCAAGGCGGGCCTGGACATGTTCGTGCGCTCCATCAACGCCGAATACGCGCAGGCGCCGGCCGAACGCGCCGTGCGCGCGGTAGCGCTGGCGCCGGGCGTGGTCGATACCGGCATGCAGGCCACCATCCGCAACGCCGACTTTGCGCAGGTGCAGCGCTTCCGCGACCTCAAGGACAACGATCAGCTGGCCTCGGCCGACGACACCGCGCAGCGTATCGCTGCGTACCTGCAGCGGCCTGACTTCGGCAGCACCGAGCTCGACGACATCCGCAATACATGAACCTCGCGCGGGCCTGGCCCGAGCGACCCACCAAGACATCATGACCGAATCCAACCGCGCTCCCGCCGAGACCAACGTCCCGGCCGCAGCCGACGAAAACAAGATCATCGCGGAACGGCGCGAGAAGCTCCAGGCCCTGCGTCAGCAAGGCCCGGCCTTCCCCAACGACTTCCGCCCGACCCACCAGGCCGCCGCGCTGCACRCGCAGTACAGCGAGACCGAGCAGGCCGTGCTCGAAGCCACCCCGGTGGAAGTCGCCATCGCCGGGCGCATGATGCTCAAGCGCGTGATGGGCAAGGCCAGCTTTGCCACCGTGCAGGACGGCTCGGGCCGCATCCAGTTCTACATCAGCCGCGATGCGATCGGTGAAGACGTGTACGCCGCCTTCAAGAAGTGGGACCTGGGCGATATCGTGGCGGCCCGCGGCACGCTGATGAAGACCAAGACTGGTGAGCTGTCGGTGGCGGTGACCGAACTGCGCCTGCTGTCCAAGAGCCTGCGCCCCCTGCCCGGCGACTACTACGGCCTGGCCGACCAGGAACAGAAATACCGCCAGCGCTATGTGGACCTGATCGTGTCGCCGGAAACGCGCGCCACCTTCCGCGCCCGCACCAACGCCATCAGCTCGCTGCGCCGGCACATGGCCAGCAACGACTTCATGGAAGTCGAAACGCCGATGCTGCACCCGATCCCGGGCGGCGCCACGGCCAAGCCGTTCATCACCCACCACAACGCGCTGGACATGCAGATGTTCCTGCGCATCGCGCCCGAGCTGTACCTGAAGCGCCTGGTGGTGGGCGGTTTCGAGCGCGTGTTCGAGATCAACCGCAACTTCCGCAACGAGGGGGTGAGCCCGCGCCACAACCCTGAGTTCACCATGATGGAGTTCTACGCGGCCTACACGGACTACCGCTGGCTGATGGACTTCACCGAGGACCTGATCCGCCAGGCCGCGATCGACGCGCGCGGCAGCGCCGTGCTGACCTACCAGGACCGCGAGCTGGACCTGTCCAAGCCGTTCCATCGCCTCACCATCACGCAGGCCATCCAGAAGTTCGCGCCGCAATATACCGACGCGCAACTGGCCGACACGGAATTCCTGCGCGCCGAGCTGAAGAAGTTCGGCATCAACACCGGCGCCCCGCAATTCCTTAATGCGGGCCTGGGCACGCTGCAACTGGTGCTGTTCGAGGAAACCGCCGAAAGCCAGCTGTGGGAGCCGACGTTCATCATCGACTACCCGGTGGAAGTCTCGCCGCTGGCGCGCGCCTCGGATACCCAGCCGGGCATCACCGAGCGCTTCGAGCTGTTCATCACCGGCCGCGAGATCGCCAACGGGTTCTCCGAGCTGAACGACGCCGAAGACCAGGCCGAGCGCTTCCGCAAGCAGGTTGACCAGAAGGATGCTGGCGACGAAGAAGCGATGTACTTCGACGCCGACTACATCCGTGCGCTGGAATACGGCATGCCCCCGACGGGCGGCTGCGGCATCGGCATCGACCGCCTGGTGATGTTGCTGACCGACAGCCCGAACATCCGCGACGTCATCTTGTTCCCGCATCTGCGCCGCGAGGACTGACGCGGCGCGGCAGCCTCGCCGGGCTGCCTCGCACAGCAAAAAGCCCCACCAATGTTTGGTGGGGCTTTTTGCTTGTGGCTGCGAGCTTGTTACAAACACARCCCGCGAAGGCCATGCAGTTTCGCTGCCAAGCCTATGATTTAAAAGAAAATTTCAGACTACAGAAACTTACAAAATCAAACGGAAAATGGCAGTGAATTGGGCCAAACTAGGTCCATCGAACCGCTAGCCATCAGTACCGCTGACCGGCTGCGTTTGCGAGGAAAATAATATGTCGAATCCAACCTTGCACCAATCCAACGAGCCTGCCATGCCCGCTTCCCTGCCCACCCAACGCCGCCTGCATCCGCTGGTCGGCGCCGCCGCGGTAGCCATCGTGATCGCCAGCCTGACCGCGGTCGCCGCCATGACTGGCGTGCTGCCTACCAGCAAGGCCACGCAGGGAACGCAGCAATCCCTGACTGCGCCTGTCGCCGCCAATGCCACCGTCAATGGCGCCGACACCGCGCAACTGCCGGCACCGGGCAGCACCACGCGGCCGCCCGAGACCGCGAACCTGGCACAAGCGCCCATCGCCCCGGCCGCACCGGCACCGGCACCGGCACCCGCTGCACGCCGCGCCCAGGAGCGCAGCAGCGCCAGCCGCGATGCAGGCTATGGTCCCGCGCCCAGCCGCAATGACAACGGCGCCTATGCCGAACGCCAGCCGGCGCAAGGCAGCGCGTATGCCGGCCGCGTCGTAGCCATCACCCCGATCGAAGCGCCCAAGCCGGCCAGTGGCCTGGGCGCCGTCGGCGGCGCGGTCATCGGCGGCCTGCTCGGCAACCAGATCGGCAAGGGCAATGGCCGTATCCTGGGCACCGTGGCCGGTGCTGTGGGCGGCGGCTTTGCCGGCAACCAGATCGAGAAGACCGTGCGCAAGGACACCAGCTACCAGGTCCGCGTGCAGATGGACAACGGCAGCCACCGCACCTTCACGTATCAAGCCGACCCGGGCGTGCAAGTCGGGGAACGTGTGCACATGCAGGATGGCCAGCTGGTCGCTGGCTGAGCCGGCATCCGCAACAGCAAAAAAAAACCGCGTGAGACGCGGTTTTTTTTCGTTCCAGCCTTTATTCCGCTTCTTCAATCCAGGCGGATTGAATCGCTTCCAGGATCTTCTCGCCCGAGCGATCGGCCACATCGGCAAAGCCGTCCAGCTCCATGACCCAGCGGTGCAGGTCGGTGAAGCGGATGGTGGTGGGATCCACGTCCGGGTACTTGTCGTACAGGGCGGCGGCGATGTCGTAGGTGTCGGTCCACTTCATGGGAATTCTCTCCGGTCAGCTCTGGTCAGGCCAGCAAGTCAGCGAGCGCGCCGCGCTCAATGCTCTTCCTTGGCATGGTTGATCGTGTACTTGGGGATCTGCACGGTGAGGTCGCCGTCGGCCACCAGGGCCTGGCAGGACAGGCGCGAGTTGGGCTCCAGGCCCCAGGCCTTGTCGAGCAGGTCTTCCTCTTTTTCTTCGGCCTCTTCCAGCGAGTTGAAGCCCTCGCGCACCACCACGTGGCAGGTGGTGCACGCGCAAGACTTCTCGCAGGCGTGCTCGATCTCGATGCCGTTGCTGAGCAACGCGTCGCAAATGCTGGTGCCGGCTTTGGCTTCGAACACGGCCCCTTCGGGGCAGAGTTCGACGTGGGGCAATACGATGATCTGTGGCATGGAATGTCCTGGGATATAAATAGGGTGCGATTGGCCTCGGGGATCAGCCCAGGTCCTGCACCTTGCGGCCGGCCAGCGCGCTCTTGATCGAGCGGTCCATCCGGCGGGCAGCGAATTCGTCGGTGCCGCGGGACAGCGCTTCCACCGCCGTCTTGATGGCGTGGTGATCTTCGCCTGCGGCAACGTCGCTCGCGGCCGCGATCAGGCGCTCCACGTCGGCGCGCTCCTCGGCCGAGAGCAGGTCGCCATCGAGTTCCAGCGCGCGGCGCGTGGCTTCGATAAGGCGCGCGGCATCCACGCGTTCCTCCGCCAGCGCACGGCTCTTCATGTCGTGCTCGGCTTCGCGGAAGCTGTCCTGCAGCATGCGCGCGATCTCKTCGTCGGCAAGGCCGTAGGACGGCTTGACAGCGATAGTCGCCTCCACGCCCGATTGCGTCTCGCGCGCGAAGACCGACAGCAGCCCGTCGGCGTCAACCTGGTACGTCACGCGAATGCGTGCCGCGCCGGCTACCATCGGCGGAATGCCGCGCAACTCGAAACGCGCCAGCGAGCGGCAATCGCTCGCCAGTTCGCGCTCGCCTTGCAGCACGTGGATGGCGATGGCCGTCTGGCCGTCCTTGAACGTGGTGAATTCCTGCGCGCGGGCAACCGGGATGGTGCTGTTGCGCGGGATGATCTTCTCGACCAGGCCACCCATGGTTTCCACGCCCAGTGACAGCGGGATCACGTCCAGCAGCAGCCAGTCCTCGCCGGGGGCGCCGTTGCCGGCCAGCAGGTTGGCCTGCATGGCCGCGCCCAGGGCCACGACCTTGTCCGGATCGAGGTTGGTCAGCGGCGGCTGGCCGAAGAAGTCTCCCACCGCCTTGCGGATCGAGGGGATGCGGGTTGCGCCGCCAACCAGCACGACGCCCTTGACCTCGTCCGCCGCGACGCCGGCATCGCGCAGCGCCTTGCGCACAGGCGACAGGGTCTTTTGCACCAGCGGCGCGGTCAGCTCGACAAAGGTCGAGGCCGAGAGCGTCAGGTGCACGATCTCGCCGCTGTTCAGCACGGCATCGATCACGGTCGAATCGGCCGCCGACAACGCTTCCTTGGCCGCGCGGGAGCGCACCATCAGCAGGCGCATATCCTCGGCAGACAGCGGTTGCAGGTTAGCCTGCTCGACGATCCAGCACATCAGGCGCTGGTCGAAATCGTCGCCACCCAGGGCGGAATCGCCGCCGGTGGCCAGCACTTCGAACACGCCCCGGCTGAGCTTGAGGATGGAGATATCGAAGGTGCCGCCGCCGAGGTCGTACACCGCGTAGATGCCCTCGGAAGCATTGTCCAGGCCATAGGCGATGGCAGCCGCGGTGGGCTCGTTGAGCAAGCGCAACACTTCAAGGCCCGCGAGCTGCGCGGCATCCTTGGTGGCCTGGCGCTGGGCGTCGTCGAAATAGGCGGGCACCGTAATCACCGCGCCGACGAGTTCGTCGCCGAGCGAATCCTCGGCACGCTGGCGCAGCGTGGCCAGGATTTCCGCCGAGACTTCCACCGGACTCTTCACGCCGGCCACGGTCTTGATCTGCACCATGCCGGGCGCATCGACGAAATCGTAGGGGCTGTGCTCGATATGCGCGACGTCGCGCAAGCCGCGCCCCATGAAGCGCTTGACCGAGACGATGGTGTTCTTGGGGTCGTGCACCGCTTCTTCCTGCGCGCGGTAGCCGATCTGCGCACCCTTGGGCAGGTAGCGCACGACCGAAGGCAGCAACGCGCGGCCGCTTTCGTCGGTCAGGACTTCGGGAATGCTGTTGCGAACCGCTGCCACCAGCGAATTGGTGGTGCCAAGGTCGATGCCGACCGCGAGCCGCTTCTGGTGAGGTGCCGGCGACATGCCGGGTTCGGAGATCTGGAGCAATGCCATGATGAATCTTCTTTAATCGTGCGGTGGCAAAAACGGCCCGTCACACAGGCCGGCTTTGCGCCGGGGCGCCATTGTGGCATGGCTGAGGTGAACTTGCCTGGCGGCGCTGGGGTCCCTCGGGGACCCTAGCCTTCCAGGCGCTCGATCGCCTCGCTGGTGTCGTGCTCGATTTTCTCGATGAACATCAATTGCCTGGCCGCGCTGCCGGCACCCGCGTTATCGCCGGCATCGAGCAGCGCACCCAGCGCCGCGTGGCGCTCGCGCTTCTCGCCACGCAGCTCACGCAGCAGCGCATCGAGGCGCGCGACATCTTTCTCTTCAACCGCTTCCTGGAGGGCCTCGCGCCATTCCATCTGCTGCATCAGGAAGGCGGGCGCCATGGCGGTATTGCTCTCGGCCTGGATGTCCACGCCACGCAGCGTCAGCAGGTAGATCGCGCGCTTGAGYGGCTGGCGCAGCGTGCGGTACGCCTCGTTGGCATGCGCGGCCCATTGCATGGCCACGCGCCGCTCCGCATCGCCGGCATTGGCGAAGCGGTCCGGATGCGCCTGCGATTGCACGGTCAGGTAGGCTGCGTCCAGCGCCCCCTCGTCGACTGCATATCCGACCGGCAGGCCGAATAGCGCGAAATAATCGTCTTTCAACACCTTCCCCAACAAAAAGGAGCGGCTGCGCCGCCCCTTTGAACTGCCTTCAGCGTGAAAGCGGCACGCTGACCGCGCGGCACAGGCCGCAGCAATGTGGCGGCTGATCCGGTCAGGCGGCGCGCTTCGCRCTGCTGCCCGCCCAATCCGCCGGCGGCTCCGCCCGATCACATTTCAGGCAGTTCACCAGCGCGCCCATCCTGGCCGCCCGCCCCTGCGGCGTCAGCGTCCATGGACGCATCTGCCAGGGCGGGTCATGGCGCATATGCTGGCCATGCCCGCAATCGAGTTCCGCCACCCAGTGGCTTTCCTCGTCCTGGTGAAAGCCGACAATGCTGCGTTTCATCGTATCCGGCGTGCTGATGCCAGCACGCTCAAACCCGGAACGACTCTCCGCAACCGCACTCATCCTTGACGTTGGGGTTGTTGAAACGAAACCCCTCGTTCAAGCCTTCACGCGCAAAATCGAGCTCGGTGCCATCGATATACGGCAAGCTCTTGGGATCGACGATCACCTTGATGCCGTGCGACTCGAACACGCTGTCTTCCGGCAACAGGTCGTCGACGTACTCCAGCTTGTAGGCCAGGCCCGAGCAGCCGGTGGTCTTGACGCCGAGGCGCAGGCCAACGCCCTTGCCGCGGCGGTCCAGGTAGCGCGCCACATGCTTGGCGGCCTTCTCGGTAAGCGTGATCATCGCTGCTTCATCCCTTGATTGAACGCGGAACTCAGGCGGCCTTCTGCTCGGCGCCTTCGTGCTTCTTCTTGTAGTCCTCGACCGCTGCCTTGATGGCATCTTCGGCCAGGATGGAGCAGTGGATCTTCACCGGCGGCAACGCCAGTTCTTCGGCGATGTGCGTATTCTTGATTTCCAGTGCCTGATCCACGGTCTTGCCCTTGACCCATTCGGTCACGAGCGAGGAGGACGCGATGGCCGAGCCGCAGCCATAGGTCTTGAACTTGGCGTCTTCGATCACGCCAGCTTCGTTGACCTTGATCTGCAGCTTCATGACGTCGCCGCAAGCGGGCGCGCCAACCATGCCGGTGCCCACCGCGTCGTCGTTCTTATCGAACGAGCCAACATTGCGGGGGTTTTCATAGTGGTCGAGAACCTTGGTGCTGTATGACATTTTGGCTACCTCTTGGCGTATCGGTATTTATGGGGTCTTGCGTGGGTCTTGGCGCTTGGTGCTTAGTGCGCTGCCCACTGGATGGAATTCAGGTCCACACCGTCCTTGAACATTTCCCACAGCGGCGACAAATCGCGCAGCTTGGAGATCTTGCTCTTGAGCAGTTCCACGGTGTAATCGACTTCTTCCTCGGTGGTGAAACGGCCCACCGTGAAGCGGATCGAACTGTGCGCGAGTTCGTCGTTGCGGCCCAGGGCGCGCAGCACGTACGAAGGCTCCAGCGACGCCGAGGTGCAGGCCGAACCCGACGACACCGCCACGTCCTTGATCGCCATGATCAGCGATTCGCCTTCGACGAAGTTGAAGCTGACATTGAGGTTATGCGGCACGCGTTGTTCCAGGTCGCCGTTCAGGTAGACCTCTTCCATGCCCGACAGGCCACGCCACAGGCGATCGCGCAGCATGCGGATACGCTCGTTTTCCGTAGCCATTTCCTCGCGGGCGATGCGGAAGGCTTCGCCCATGCCCACGATCTGATGCGTGGCCAGCGTGCCCGAACGCATGCCGCGCTCGTGACCGCCGCCGTGCATCTGCGCTTCCAGGCGCACGCGCGGCTTGCGGCGTACGTACAGCGCGCCCACGCCCTTCGGGCCGTAGGTCTTGTGTGCCGAGAACGACATCAGGTCGCACTTCAGCGTGTTCAGGTCGATCGCCACCTTGCCGGTGGCCTGGGCCGCGTCGCAATGGAAGATGATGCCCTTGGCGCGGCAGATCTCGCCGATCTGCGCCACGTCCTGGATCACCCCGATCTCGTTGTTGACCAGCATCACCGACACCAGGATCGTGTCAGGGCGGATCGCCGCCTTGAGCACTTCGATGTCGACCAGGCCGTTTTCCTGCACGTCGAGGTAGGTCACCTCGAAGCCCTGGCGCTCCAGCTCACGKGTGGTGTCGAGCACAGCCTTGTGCTCGGTCTTCACCGTGATCAGGTGCTTGCCCTTGCCCGAATAGAAATTGGCCGCGCCCTTGATGGCGAGGTTGTTGGACTCGGTTGCGCCCGATGTCCACACGATCTCGCGCGGATCGGCGCCCACCAGTGCCGCCACCTGCTCACGCGCTTCTTCCACCGCGCGCTCGGCATCCCAGCCGTAGGCGTGGCTGCGCGAAGCCGGATTGCCGAACTGTTCACGCAAGTACGGAATCATCTTGTCCGCCACGCGCGGGTCTACCGGCGTGGTGGCTGAGTAATCCATGTAGATGGGGAAATGTGGGGTGCTCATCGTTATGACTGCCTTTTAGGGACCGCTATGCTTGACGTTGCTCTCTATTCTCTCGCCGGCTGCCCGTCTTACGACTGAGCCAGGCTGAAAACCGAATTYACCACCCGCGGACGCGCGGGCTTTTCCTGCTTGTCCGCCTTGCCGATCGGCGCGGCCACGGTTTGCGCMGCCGACTCCTCGCGCATGTCGTGCAACACCGCGGGACACTTGGCGCGCTGCTGGTCGACCAGGTTCTTCAGGGAGACGGAATCGAGATACTCGACCATTTTCTGGTTCAGCGTGGCCCACAGCTCGTGGGTCATGCAGCGACCGGTTCCCTCATCTCCGTTACAATTACCCTTTCCGCCGCATTGCGTGGCGTCGAGCGGCTCATCGACTGCGATGATGATATCGGCCACCGTCACGTCTTCCGCCTTGCGGGCAAGACTGTAGCCGCCGCCCGGGCCGCGCACGCTTTCCACGATCTCGTGGCGGCGCAGCTTACCGAACAGCTGCTCTAGGTAAGAGAGGGATATTTTCTGGCGCTGGCTGATGCCCGCTAGCGTAACGGGGCCCTGATCCTGGCGCATGGCCAGGTCAATCATGGCGGTTACCGCGAAGCGGCCTTTGGTCGTCAGTCTCATGATGCTGGGGAGTACTTGATCATTTTGGTCAAGTATAAAAGAAGTCGACTAATTCAGTCAAGTACCCCTGCCGCATCGCATCAAACCCGCCCCTGCTCCGCCGAGGCCGTGCCAACGGGCGCGCGCGGCGGCACGATCAGCGACCAGGGGTGTTTCAGGATGCGCCGCCGCACGGCCGAACTTAGCGCCCGGCGATCCACCCGGCGCAGGCTGCGTGAGCCCAGCGCCATATTGAAGGCCAGCGCGAAACTCACAGCAACGTTCAGCAGCCCCATCAGCGCAATGCCCGCCACCGCCAGCCAGAACGACGGCAGCTTCAGCACAGCGAAGCCCAGCACGCCGATCGCGGTGCCCACCGAGCCGGTCGACAAGGTGACGTGCCGCACTTCCATGTGGGGGCCGAAGAAGCTGAGTATCTCCGGCCCCAGCCCGAGCAGCAGCCCCAGCGACACATTGGCGGCGATCCCCGACATATTGCGCTTCCAGAAGTCCGCCATCCGCGTGGCTCCCTGCGCACCCAGCACATAGCGCAGGCGGCGGTTGTACACCATCACGTCATGCACCTTGTGCAGCGCGAACCAGTTGTCGGCCCAGCCCGCCACCAGGCTGGACAGCCACAAGAGTACCCCGGTAAAGATGGCGTAGACCGGCGTGGGGCCAAGGATGGAAAACGACTCGATGGTGGCGATCGCCTTGGCGGGTGTGATCAGGTTGGCGCCCAGGATGCGGTTGGCAAGCCACTGGATGCCCATCGCCACCGGGAACACCACCGCCAGGTTGCCGAAAATCGCCGCGGCGTTTGAGCGGATCATGGCGATGGTGTCGTCAACGAAGATCTCCCGGCCCTCCGGCCTGCCGACCGCATCGAGCCGGTGCGCCAGTGCCGGGCCGGTCATCGCCGGCTGCTTGGTGGCCAGTGTGAAATGCGCGAAGTGGATCACCAGGAAGCTGCCCGCATAGTTGAGCGAGGCCAGCAGGCCCTCGATGAACTTGTCCAGGTGCAGCCCATAGATCAGGAACTTGAGATAGACCGTGCCAACGGTGATCAAGCCGCCACCGGCGGCGGCCCGCATCAGCTCGCGATACTCGCGGCGATCGCGCGTGATGTAGTGCTCGCCGGTCTCGGCCGAGCGCTCAACCACCTTGCGCGCCAGTTGCGAAAACGAGGTGCCCGCCAGGTGCCCGATACTGCGCCGCGCCTGGGTGGAGCGGATCAGCGCCGCGATCAGGTGGGCATGCCGGCCGCGCCGCTGCGGCTCGACCCAGGTCGCCAGCAACAGCTCGATGCGCGCGAGCCGGACCTTCATGCGCTCGATCTGGAACACCACCTCCACCGAAACGCCGTTCTCCTCCAAGTCGTCGTACACGCGCTGAGCCGCCTGGTGGCAGCCATCGAGCAGCGCGCGGAAATAGTTGAGCCGGTGCGCGAAAGCCTCGCCGCCGTGCGCCGCCTCCTCCTCTTCGCACAAGGCTTGCACGGCGCTGTCCAGCCGAAAAAACGGCGTGTCCTGCACCTTGCCCTTGAGGCGCGAACGGATTGCCTGGCTCAGTCCGGTAGCACGCACCTGGCTGACCAGCACCTGGATGCTGGTGGCCAGCGTGCGGTCGAAACGATCCCATTCGGGCGGCGCGGCGGCTTCGCCCCGCGCTTGCGGATCGTCGGCGCGTAGCACGGCACCCAGCCGATCGAGCAGGTCGCCATCGAGCGCCTCGACCCAGTCGGCATCGTTGCCATCGATAAACAGCAGTGCGAACAGGCCCGCCATATCGCTACGGTTGGGCGGCGGCGGCAGGAACCGCGCCTGCAAGCGGTTCAGCACCTCGCTCCAGAAGCCCGGGTGGGAAGCCACACCGGTGTCGCACAGCAGGGTGACCGGATCGTTATCGCGCACGATGGAACGCACCATGCGGGCAAAGCGTCCCGCCACTTCCGGATTGCGGCCAAGCACCTGCAGCAGGTAGCGCAGCCGCACGTGCTCCCGGCGGCTCTTGTCAGCCGCCACGCCTTCGGCGCCCGGCAGCCCGTCGCGCCGGATCCAGTAGCCCAGCTCGATCAGCCAGCCGTTGCGGTCGGCCAGCGGCGCCTCCGGGTCCGCTGCCGCCAGGATTGCGTCGAGTTGCAGGCTGGCATTGCGCGACTCGCGCCATTTGCGGAACAGGGAACGAAACATGAATCCTCGTGAAAGTGATGGAAAGGCTGCAAGGGCGGCCGAGCGCAATCAGGTAGCGCCGCCAAGCCCCTTGGCACGGAGCATGGCGATCACGCCATCGCAGGCGTCCTCGACATAGTCGAGCACGCGCTCGAAGCCATCACCCTCGCCGTAGTAGGGATCCGGCACTTCGTCCGTGGCGTGCCGGCTGGCGAAGCTCATCAGCAGGCGCAGCTTGTCCTGGCTGCCAGGCGGGCAGATGGCACGCAGCGCCGCCAGGTTGTCCTGGTCCATGGCCAGCAGCAGGTCAAAACGGGCGAAATCCTGCACCACGGCCTGGCGCGCGCGTTGCGCGGAGAGGTCGTAGCCACGGGCTAGCGCATGACGCTGGGAGCGCGCATCGGGCGCGCGCCCGATGTGATAGCCATGCGTGCCGGCGGAATCCAGCTCGACCAGATCGGCCAGTCCGACCGCCTCCAGCTTGGCGCGCAGCACGCCCTCGGCGGTCGGAGAACGGCAGATGTTTCCCATGCAACACATCAAGATGGCGTATTTCTTCATAGGGGTGTGGCGCTATCCAGCGCCGAAAGCAAGACGACAAAAGGCGGCACGTGCGACGGGCTTGCAGCCACCGCACCGGGCACGGCTGCMACAACGAAGCCGGATTCTACAGCCCTGCCCGCGGGACCACGCTCACGGGAGCGCCAGCATGCCGGTTGAAGCCACCAGGCAAAAAAGATGACGCGAAGGTGCCGCCCACCGCATAATCGCGCGGTGAACCTCCGCCTCAGCCCACTCCTCCTGGCACCCCTTCTGCTTTGCGCAAGCCTGGCCAACGCCGCCGAGCCATCCGCGGACGCCGCCTCCGGCGCAGGCTGCGAAAGCCTGCTCACCGTGGTCCGGCATAGCCTGGAGAAAGAAATCGGTGCCGCCTGCCCTGCCTCGGCCCCTGCCCCTGTCCCTGCCTCGGCACCGGCGCCAGCCACCACATGCGCCGCGCAACGCGAACCGCTGCGCGCCATCGTGGACTTCATCAGCACGCGCGAGGCCGCCAGCGCGGACAAGTGCGACACCCTGCTGGAAGTCAACAAGCGTTTGCGCTCGCTGCCCCCGAAGGTCTGATAAGACTAGCAGGCAAGCAGGCAAATCGGCTCAGGGCAGCTTGGCCGCCAGCACATCCAGCTTTTCGATAGAAGGCGGCTTGGCGAACAGGTCGGGCGCCTTGGCCATCAGGGCCTCGGCCACCTTGCCCGACAGATGGGCGTTGCGCCCGGCCTCATCGGCAAACGCATCGAAGATGCCGAACGTGGATGGCCCGAGCCGCAGCGCAAACCATGCCGTGGTGCCGGCTTCGGCCTGCACCAGCGGCAAGCCGGCGAGCAGGAATTCCTCGACTTCCTTTTCCTTGCCGGGCTTCGCATGCAGCGGAACCCACAGAGCGAGCTTGACCATGGAACATCTCCTCACCACTGTCCGGGATTCCAACTATAGGCGGTAGCCAAGCCGCGCGCCTGCATCCCGCAGGCGTGTGGCCGAGGCAGGGCCCACGCCCTCAGGACGCGGCCGCGGCAGGCGGCGGCAGGTGCTCCCCATCGCCGCTGGCGCCAAAGACCTGGCGCTTGAGCTTGGCCAGCTGGTCGCGCACCTGCCCGGCCTTCTCGAACTCGAGATTCTTGGCGTGCTCGAACATCTGCTTCTCCAGCCGCTTGATCTCCTTCGCAACCTGCTTCTCGCTCATGTCCTCGTACTTGGCGCGCTCCTCCGCGGCCAGCAGCTCGGCCTTGACCTCGCCAGGGTCGTAGACCCCGTCGATGATGTCCTTGATGCGCTTGACCACGCCGCGCGGCACGATGCCATTGGCTTCGTTGAACGCGATCTGCTTGGCGCGGCGGCGTTCCGTCTCACCGATCGCCCGCTTCATCGAATCGGTCATCCGGTCCGCGTACAGGATGGCGGTGCCGTTGACGTTACGGGCTGCGCGGCCGATGGTCTGGATCAACGAACGCTCGGCGCGCAGGAAGCCTTCCTTGTCGGCGTCGAGAATCGCCACCAGCGAGACTTCCGGAATATCCAGGCCCTCGCGCAGCAGGTTGATGCCGACCAGCACGTCGAAGGTACCCAGGCGGAGGTCGCGAATGATCTCCACGCGCTCCACCGTATCGATGTCCGAGTGCAGGTAACGCACCTTGACGCCGTTCTCGGTCAGGAACTCCGTGAGCTGCTCGGACATGCGCTTGGTCAGCGTGGTCACCAGCACGCGCTCGCCGACGGAGACCTTCTGGTGGATCTCGGACAGCAGGTCGTCGACCTGCGTGGTCGCGGGACGCACGTGGATGATCGGATCAACCAGGCCGGTGGGCCGGACCACCTGCTCCACCACCTGGCCCGCATGCTCGTTCTCGTAATTGGACGGCGTGGCGGAGACAAACATCACCTGCCGCATCTTGCCCTCGAACTCCGAGAACTTGAGGGGGCGGTTGTCCAGGGCGGACGGCAGCCGGAAGCCATAGTCGACCAAGGTCGTCTTGCGCGCCTTGTCGCCGTTGTACATGCCGTTGAACTGCCCCATCAGCACGTGCGACTCGTCCAGGAACATCAACGCGTCCTGCGGCAGGTAGTCGACCAGCGTTGGCGGCGGATCGCCCGGCTTGGCGCCCGACAGGTGCCGCGAGTAGTTTTCGATGCCCTTGCAGAACCCGAGTTCGGAGAGCATTTCCAGGTCGAAGCGGGAGCGCTGCTCCAGCCGCTGCGCCTCCACCAGCTTGTTC
>NZ_JBFTSF010000083.1:0-23106 GCF_056399905.1 Cupriavidus sp. 01L46 | reverse complement strand
GCGCCTACGCGAGCGCCTAAAGTCGCTGCCCAATGTGAAACGACCCGGTCGCTCATGCGACCGGGTCGTCAAGTCCCGCCCTTCACGCTATGCCGTTCGCTTCCTCAATAGGGACCTTAACTGAACGGCATTACACCCGAAGGTGCCCTTTTTTGCTGCCTTTAAATCTATCCGCGGCTGGCCCGTCAGGCCTGCGCGCCGAAGTTCGGGTCGTCGCGGTCGATGTCGCCCGGCTTTTTCTCGCCCTTGACCAGGTCCTCGCGCTTGACGCCCAGCCACATGGCCAGCGCCGCGGCGACGAACACCGAGGAGTAGATGCCGAACAAGATGCCGACGGTCAGCGCCAGCGCGAAGTAGTGCAGGGTGGGGCCGCCGAAGAAGAACATCGACAGCACCATCATTTCGGTCGAGCCGTGGGTGATGATGGTCCGCGAGATGGTGCTGGTGATCGCGTTGTCGATGATCTCGTGCGTGGTCATCTTGCGGTACTTGCGGAAGTTCTCGCGAATCCGGTCGAAAATCACCACCGATTCATTCACCGAGTAACCCAGCACCGCCAGGATCGCCGCCAGCACCGACAGCGAGAATTCCCACTGGAAGAAGGCGAAGAAGCCCAGGATGATCACCACGTCGTGCAGGTTGGCGATGATGCCGGCCACTGCGAACTTCCACTCGAAGCGGAACGACAGGTAGATCACGATGCCGGCCACCACGCACAGCAGCGCCAGCAGCCCGTCGGTGGCCAGTTCCTTGCCCACCTGCGGGCCGACGAACTCGACACGCTGGAGCTTGACGTCAGGCGCGGCTGTCTGCAGCGCCGTCATGACCTGCTCGCTCTGCTGGGCCGAGGTGGCGGGCTTGCCGTCCGGGCCCTTTTGCAGGGGCAGGCGGATCATCACGTCGCGCGAGGTGCCGAAGTTCTGCACCTGCACGTCGGTGTAGCCAAGCTTGCTAACCTGGCCGCGGATGCGCTCCAGGTCGGCCGTCTGCTGGTAGTTGACCTCCATCACCGTGCCGCCGGTGAACTCGATCGACAGGTGCAGGCCCTTGTGTGCCAGGAAGAATACGGCGGCGGCAAACGTCAGGAAGGAAATCACGTTGAAGATCAACGCGTGCTTCATGAACGGAATATCGCGCCGGATGCGGAAGAATTCCATGTTGAATCCTGTTTTGTACGGCAGCGCCTGCTGCCGTTCTATGCTGGTTGGATGTCCATGCGCGTTCTGTGCGCGCGGACATCCATGATGCTTACTTGGCGACGGTGCCCTGGCTGTCCGAGCCCGGCTTCCAGATCTGGCCGATCGCCACGCTTTGCAGCTTCTTCTTGCGGCCGTACCAGAGGTTCACCAGGCCGCGGTTGAAGAACACCGCCGAGAACATCGAGGTCATGATGCCCAGGCAGTGCACCACGGCAAAGCCGCGCACCGGGCCGGAGCCGAAGGCCAGCAGCGCCAGGCCCGCGATCAGGGTGGTCACGTTGGAGTCCAGGATGGTGGCCCAGGCGCGGTCGAAGCCGACGGCGATCGCCATCTGCGGCGAAGCGCCCGCGCGCAGTTCCTCGCGGATCCGCTCGTTGATCAGCACGTTGGCGTCAATGGCCATGCCGAGCACCAGCGCGATAGCGGCGATGCCGGGCAGCGTCAGCGTAGCCTGCAGCATCGAGAGCACCGCCACCAGCAGCASCAGGTTGATGGCCAGCGCAGCCACCGAGAAYACGCCGAACAGCATGTAGTACAGCATCATGAAGACGGCGATGGCGCCAAAGCCGTATGCCACCGAGTCAAAGCCCTTCTTGATGTTGTCCGCGCCCAGCGACGGGCCGATGGTGCGTTCTTCGATGATTTCCATCGGCGCGGCCAGCGAGCCGGCGCGCAGCAGCAGGGCCAGGTCGTTGGCGGCTTCGGTGGAGTACGAACCGGTGATCTGGAAGCTGGAGCCCAGTTCGGACTGGATCGTTGCCACCGTCAGCACTTCGCCCTTGCCCTTCTCGAACAGCACGATGCCCATCGGCTTGCCGATGTTCTCGCGCGAGACGTCGCGCAGCACGCGGCCACCCTGGGCGTCGAGCTTGATGTTGACCGAGGCGCGCTGGTTCTGGTMGAAGCCTGCCGAAGCGCTTTCGATGCGGTCGCCGGTGAAGATCACCTGCTTCTTGAGCACCACCGGGGCGCCGTTGCCTTGCGTGAACAGCTCGCTGCCGAAGGGGATCGGGTCGCCCGGGCGCGGATTGCGCGGCGCGTCGGGGTCGGCCAGGCGGGCTTCCAGCGTGGCGGTKCGGCCGATGATGTCCTTGGCCTTTGCGGTGTCCTGCACGCCAGGCAACTGCACCACGATGCGGTCGGCGCCTTGTTGCTGGATCACCGGCTCGGCCACGCCGAGCTCGTTGACCCGGTTGTGCAGGGTGGTGATGTTCTGCTTGACCGCCGCATCCTGCACCGCCTTGCGGGCCGCATCGGTGAACACGCCGGAGATGTTGTTGCCATCCGGGGTGAACGCCAGCTCGCGCAGGTTGTCGGCCAGGATGCCGCGCGCCTTGCTGGCGTCGTCGGCATTGTTGAAGCGCACCGTCAGGCGGTCGCCGTCGCGGTCGATGCCGCCATGGCGGATGCCCTTGTCGCGCAGCAGGGTGCGGGCGTCGCCGGCCAGGCTGTCGAGCTTCTTGTCGACCGCGCCCTTCATGTCCACCTGCAGCAGGAAGTGCACGCCACCGCGCAAGTCCAGCCCCAGGTACATCGGCAGCGCGTGCATGGCGGTGAGCCAGCGCGGCGAGCCCGACAGCAGGTTCAGCGCGACCACGTAGGTGGCGTCATTGGGGTCGGGGTTGAGCGCGCGGGTCAGCACGTCCTTGGCCTTGAGCTGCTCGTCGGGCGTCTTGAAGCGCGCCTTGACCGAGCCGGACTGGCCGTTCAGGTCGAAGAACATGCCGTCGGGCTGCAGGTTGTTCTGCGCCAGCACCTGCTCGATCTGCTTTTGCATGGCCAGGTCGACCTTGACCGTGGCCTTGGCGGAGGAGACCTGCACGGCAGGCGCCTCGCCGAAGAAGTTCGGCAGCGTATAGGTGATGCCGATGGCCAGAGCCACCAGGATCACGAGGTATTTCCAAAGCGGATAACGATTC
Organism: Cupriavidus sp. 01L46; assembly: GCF_056399905.1. Taxonomy (NCBI): domain Bacteria; kingdom Pseudomonadati; phylum Pseudomonadota; class Betaproteobacteria; order Burkholderiales; family Burkholderiaceae; genus Cupriavidus; species Cupriavidus sp. 01L46. The sequence continues at coordinate 19,988 of NZ_JBFTSF010000083.1, read as the reverse complement.
ATCTTTGGCCAGTCGTTCTTCGGTTGGTGGCGCCGACGAGACCGTCAGCGGGCAGTTGGCACCACCGCACCGGTTGGCAAACAGCCGCCTGGCATCCACGGATAACCCGTGCTGGATCAGGCGGCTGCAGGGGCACGCGCGCTAAAGGCGTGCCGGGAAGGGCGAAAAAGCAGGCAGGCGGTGCGGGAGAGGCTGGGCGGCGCCTGAGTCAAGCAACGCCACGCCCGCGGCCGCGGTGCTCAGAGCGACTTCAGCGAGCCCTTGGGCAGCACCGTGGTAACCGCGCTCTTTTGCACCGTGATTTCAGTGCCCGCGGCGATTTCGATGGTCACGTATTGTTCGTTGACCTTGGTGACAMGGCCGAGAATACCGCCGGCGGTCACGACTTCGTCGTTCTTGGCCAGGGCTTCCAGCATTGCCTTCGATTCCTTCTGGCGCTTCATCTGCGGGCGGATCATGATGAACCACAGCACCGCGAACATCAGGATAATAGGCAGGAAACTCATCAGGCCACCCGCCGCGCCGCCGGTGGCACCGGCAGTCTGGGCAAATGCGTTAGAAATCAGCACGTTGCTTCTCCGTCACAAAGTCAATCAGTTAGTCGATCATTCTACCACCCGCTTGCAACCGCATTCCATGCCCGATCCGGGCATTTACGGTGTAGTACGGGTTTGTTCGGGGCGCCTTGCGAGCCGCTTGGCAGCTGCAGGCACCGCTATTCGACCGGGGCCGTGCGGAAAGTTCACGCCGGGGCGGGTGTGGCCGACTGCGCCCCGCGCGCGCGATCGGCGGCGAACCGAAGGCGGAAGGCCTCGAAGCGGTGTTCCTCGATGGCTTCGCGCATCTCGCTCATCAGTTCCAGGTAGTAATGCAGGTTATGGATGGTGTTAAGGCGCGCGCCCAGAATCTCGCCAACCCGGTGCAGGTGGTGCAGGTAGGAGCGCGAGAAGTTGCGGCAGGTATAGCAGCCGCAGGACTCGTCCAGCGGGCGGGTGTCGTTGCGGTGGACGGCATTCTTGATCTTGACGTCGCCAAAGCGCGTGAACAGCCAGCCGTTGCGGGCATTGCGGGTCGGCATCACGCAGTCGAACATGTCCACGCCCGACGCCACGCCGGCCACCAGGTCTTCGGGTGTGCCCACGCCCATCAGGTAGTGCGGCTTGTGCGCGGGCAGGCGCGGGCCCACGTGCTCCAGCACGCGCATCATGTCCTCCTTGGGCTCGCCGACCGACAGGCCGCCGATGGCGTAGCCGTGGAAGTCCAGCTCCGACAGGCCGGCCAGCGACTCGTCGCGCAGGTCCTCGAACATGCCGCCCTGGACGATGCCGAACAGCGCGTTGGGGTTGCCCAGGCTGTTGAACTCGTCGATCGAGCGCTTGGCCCAGCGCAGGCTCATGCGCATGGAAGCGGCCGCTTCCGCGTGGGTGGCGGGGCGGCCATCGATTTCGTACGGCGTGCACTCGTCKAACTGCATCACGATGTCGGAGTTCAGCGTGCGCTGGATCTGCATCGAGATCTCGGGCGACAGGAACAGCTTGTCGCCGTTGACCGGCGAGGCAAAGGTCACGCCATCCTCGGTGATCTTGCGCAGCGCGCCCAGCGAAAACACCTGGAAACCGCCTGAGTCGGTCAGGATCGGCTTGTCCCAGCCCATGAAGCGGTGCAGGCCACCGTGCTTTTCCACCACGTCCAGCCCGGGGCGCAGCCACAGGTGGAAGGTATTGCCGAGGATGATCTGGGCGTTGATTTCACCGAGCTCGAGTGGCGACATCGCCTTGACCGAGCCGTAGGTGCCGACCGGCATGAAGATCGGGGTCTCGACCACGCCGTGGTTGAGGGTGACGCGGCCGCGGCGGGCGTTGCCGTCGGTGGTGAGCAGTTCGAAGTTGAGCATGGCGGGATTCGGGATTCAGGTTCGGGCTGGCGCGGCGCGCTCAGGGCTGGGGCTGGCGCGTCAGCAGCATGGCGTCGCCGTAGCTGAAGAAACGGTAGCGCTCGGCCACCGCATGGCGGTAGGCGGCGCGGATGGGCTCCACCCCGGCCAGCGCCGACACCAGCATCAGCAAGGTCGATTTGGGCAGGTGGAAATTGGTGATCAGCGCATCGACCACGCGGAAGCGGTAGCCGGGCGTGATGAAGATCTCGGTGTCGCCGCGGCCGGCAGCCAGCGTGCCATCGGTGGCGCCGGCGGACTCCAGCGCGCGCAGGGACGTGGTGCCGACCGCGATCACCCGGCCTCCKGCAGTGCGCGTGTCGAGCACGGCCTGGGCCAGCGCATCCGACACCTCGTACCACTCGGCGTGCATCTTGTGCTCGGCCAGGTTCTCGGTGCGCACCGGCTGGAAGGTGCCGGCGCCCACGTGCAGGGTCAGKAAGCCTCGGCGCACGCCCAGCGCGTCAAGCCGGGCGAACAGGGCCTCGTCGAAATGCAGGCCGGCGGTGGGCGCGGCCACCGCGCCGGGGGCGCGGGCGTAGACCGTCTGGTAGCGGGTTTCGTCGAAGGCGTCCGGATCGTGGGTGATGTACGGCGGCAGCGGCAGGCGGCCGTGGCGCTCGATCAGGTCCAGTGCCGGCTCGGGGAAGGTGAGCGTGAAGAACTGGTCCACGCGCGGGCCCACAGTGACGTCGAAGGCATCCGCCAGGCGCAGCAGGCTGCCCGCGGGCGGCGTCTTGGACGCGCGCACCTGGGCCAGCACSGTRTGGCTGTCSAGCACCCGCTCTACCAGCACCTCKACCCKGCCGCCGCTASSCTTYTGKCCGAAGAAGCGCGCCTTGATGACGCGGGTGTCATTGAACACCAGTAAATCGTTGGGACGCAGGTAGTCGACGATGTCGGTAAATGCGCGGTCTGTGAGGCGGGTGGTGCCTTCCCCCGCGTCCGTTTCCACCACCAGCAGACGGCTCGCGCCGCGCTCCGGCAAGGCGGTCTGGGCGATCAGTTCGGGCGGGAGGGCAAAGTCAAAATCGGACAGCGTCAGCATCATGGGGGCAAAAACGGCCGCAGACCGCGCGGTGGCGCGGCCGGCATAGGTACAATCGGCGAATCCGATATTGTAAGGCTTGGGGCGGCTGCGCCGCCCGGGCGCGCGCGATATCGCCTATTTGCGCCAACCAGCGCGTGCCACCAGGCGCGCGCGCCGACCCGAATCGCCAGCCACGCCCCAGATGCCAGGAACCGCTCCCGACCGAACCCCGGAAACCAACGACAGCCCGCCCGCGGCGCGCGCCGGGGACAAGCCGGGCCGCGCGGGCAAGGCGGCGGCCAAGGGCGCTGCCGCCGGCAAACCGTCCTCGGCCATGGCCCGGCTGCATAAGCTCGGGCTCAAGCGCGATGTCGACCTGGTGCTGCACTTGCCGATGCGCTACGAGGACGAGACCACGCTGCTGCCGATCGCCGATGCCATCGGGCGCGCGGGCATGGGGCTGACGGTGCAGGTCGAGGGCGTGGTCACCTCCAACGAGGTCAGCCTGCGCCCGCGCCGCCAGATGGTGGTCAAGATCGCCGACGATACCGGCGAGCTGACGCTGCGTTTCATTAATTTCTACGGCAGCCAGACCCAGCTGATGGCCGAAGGGGCCTGCCTGCGGGTGCGCGGCGAGCTGCGCGGCGGCTTCTTTGGCGCGGAGATGGTCCATCCCACGGTGCGCTCGGTGACGCCCGGCGAGGCGCTGCCCGAGCGGCTGACCCCGGTCTACCCGAGCACCGCCGGCATCCCGCAGAGCTACCTGCGCAAGGCCATCGGCGGCGCGCTGTCACGCACGCCGCTGCCCGAGACCCTGCCGGCGCCCGTGCTGCAAGGCCCGCTAGCCCAGCTCAAGCTGCAAGCCTTGCCCGAGTGCCTGCGCCTGCTGCACACACCGCCCCAGGATGTGGACGAGCACGCGCTGATCGAGCGCTCGCACCCGGCCTGGCAACGTATCAAGCTCGATGAGCTGCTGGCGCAGCAGCTCTCCCTCAAGCGCTCCCAGGCGGCGCGGCGCGACAAGAGCGCGCCGCCCATGCCGCGCCGCGCGGGCGGCCTGCTGACCGCCTTCCTGGCCGCGCTTCCGTTCAAGCTGACCGGCGCGCAGCAGCGCGTGGTGGAAGAGATTGCCGGGGACATGGGCGCGCCCCACCCGATGCACCGCCTGCTGCAGGGCGACGTCGGCAGCGGCAAGACCATCGTGGCGGCGCTGGCCGCTTGCCAGGCCATCGATGCCGGCTACCAGGCCGCGCTGATGGCACCCACCGAAATCCTGGCCGAGCAGCATTACCGCAAGCTCTCCGCCTGGCTGGAGCCGCTGGGCGTGCCGGTGGTGTGGCTGGCCGGCAGCCTGAAGACGCGCGCCAAGCGCGAGGCCGCGGCCAAGGTCGAGTCCGGCGAGGCCAAGCTGGCCATCGGCACCCACGCGCTGATCCAGGACAGCGTCAAGTTTGCCCGCCTGGGCTTGTCCGTGGTCGATGAGCAGCATCGCTTCGGCGTGGCCCAGCGGCTGGCGCTGCGCGGCAAGGCGGACCCCGATGCCGCCGCCGCGCCGGGTAAGGCTGGCAAGGTTGCGCAAACCGTGCCGCACCAGTTGATGATGTCGGCCACGCCGATCCCGCGCACGCTGGCCATGACCTACTACGCCGACCTCGACGTCTCGGTGATCGACGAATTGCCGCCCGGGCGCACTCCGGTGGTGACCCGGCTGGTCAACGACGCGCGCCGCGACGAGGTCATCGAGCGCGTGCACCACGCCGCCGCCGATGGCCGGCAGGTCTACTGGGTCTGCCCGCTGATCGAAGAGAGCGAGGCGCTGCAACTGCAGACCGCGGTGGAAACCTATGAAACCCTGGTCGCCGCCTTGCCCGAGCTCAAGGTGGGACTGGTGCACGGGCGCCTRCCGCCGGCGGAGAAGGCCGGGGTGATGGAAGACTTCACGGCCAACCGGCTGCAGGTGCTGGTAGCCACCACCGTGATCGAGGTGGGAGTGGATGTGCCCAACGCCTCGCTGATGGTGATCGAGCATGCCGAGCGTTTTGGCCTGGCGCAGTTGCACCAGTTGCGCGGCCGGGTAGGGCGGGGCAGTGCGGAATCGGTCTGCCTGCTGATGTACCAGGCACCGCTGTCGCCCACCGGGCGCGAGCGCCTGGCGACCATGCGCGAGACCACCGACGGCTTCGAGATCGCCCGGCGCGACCTGCAGATACGCGGTCCCGGCGAATTCCTCGGCGCGCGCCAGTCCGGCGAGGCCATGCTGCGTTTCGCCGACCTGAACACCGACGCCTGGCTGGTCGATTATGCCCAGGAGGCCGCCGAGCTGATGCTGGCGCGTTTCCCGGAGGCGGTAGAGGCGCACCTGCTGCGCTGGCTGGGTGGCAGGGAGCATTACCTGAAGGCCTGATGTGATGGCGGGGACTCACTCGGCCCAGGCGGCCAGGTATCGCCTGCGCCGCTTTGCTTGTCATCTCTGACAGAACATCGAATCGAAGGTAAAATCTATCGCTTAACGAAAATTGATAAGTCATGACGCTCACCGAACTCAAGTACATCGTCGCCGTAGCGCGCGAGCGCCATTTCGGCCGGGCGGCCGAAGCCTGCTTCGTGTCGCAGCCGACGCTGTCGGTGGCGATCAAGAAGCTGGAAGACGAACTCAATGTGCAGATCTTCGAGCGCGGCACCTCCGAGGTCTCGGTGACGCCGATCGGCGAGCAGATCGTGGCGCAGGCCCAGCGCGTGCTGGAGCAGACCATGGCCATCCGCGAGATCGCCAAGCAAGGCAAGGACCCGCTGGCCGGGCCGTTGCGGCTTGGCGTGATCTACACCATCGGGCCCTATCTGCTGCCCACGCTGGTCAAGGAAATGATCCAGACCGTGCCGCAGATGCCGCTGATGCTGCAGGAGAACTACACGGTCAAGCTGATCGAGCTGCTCAAGCAAGGCGAGATCGATTGCGCCATCATGGCCGAGCCCTTTGCCGATTCCGGGCTGACCGTGCAGCCGCTGTATGACGAGCCCTTCGTGGTGGCGGTGCCGCGCGGCCACCATCTGGAGCATGCCGGGAAGGTGGATCCCGATGAACTCAAGCAGCAGACCATGCTGCTGCTGGGCAGCGGGCATTGCTTCCGCGACCAGGTGCTGGGCGTGTGCCCGGAGCTGTCGCGCTTCTCGCAGGCGGCCGACGGCATCCAGAAGACCTTCGAAGGCTCCTCGCTGGAAACCATCCGCCATATGGTGGCAAGTGGCGTGGGCATCACGGTGTTGCCGCGGACTTCAGTGCCGGACCTGAAGCCCAACAAGAACGACCTGCTGGCCTACGTGCCTTTCACCGATCCCGTGCCCGACCGGCGCGTGGTGCTGGCCTGGCGCAAGAGCTTCACCCGCCTGCCGGCCATGGAAGYGTTGCGCCGCGCGGTGGCTGCCTGCGACTTGCCCGGCGTCAGCATGCTGGCCGCCAAGGAACTGGCTGAAGCCGCCTGAGCGCGCCCTGCCTGCCGGCGCTCAACGCCGGCGGCACACTTTCCCCGCCTTGTTTTTTCTCCCCCCTCGATTTTTCTGACTTCACTGTGTCTTTGCCCTACGCCATGCTGGCGCGCAGGCATGGCATAGGCCTGCTCTATTTCATAGTTAGAAATAATTGAATTTGAGATTCAATAGCCATCCCGTAGACTTCCTGCATCGACGCATTGCGCGCTGTAACCGACAAGGAGTCGCACATGAAAGGCGAAACCCCCAGCTTGACCGCCGCCGGCGAGCTCCTGAGCGCACTGGCCGGCCGCATGGCCGACTGCCTGGCCTGCTACGCCACGGTGTACTGATATTTCCCAGCGGCTCTGCCGCATCCCGACCCAGCCAGATTCCCCCGTTCCAACCCAAGAAAAATGAGGCCAAGATGAGCAAGGACAAGGACACTCTCACCACCGCCGCAGGCGCGCCGGTAGCCKACAACCAGAATTCGCAGACTGCCGGCCCGCACGGCCCGATGCTGCTGCAGGACGTGTGGTTCCTGGAGAAGCTCGCTCACTTCGACCGTGAAGTCATCCCCGAGCGGCGCGTGCACGCCAAGGGCTCGGGCGCTCACGGCAAGTTCACGGTCACCCATGACATCTCGCGTTTCACCAAGGCCTCGATCTTTGCCCGCGTTGGCAAAGAGACGCCGATGTTCATGCGCTTCTCCACGGTGGCGGGCGAGCGTGGCGCGGCCGACGCAGAGCGCGACGTGCGCGGCTTCTCGGTCAAGTTCTATACCGATGAAGGCAACTGGGACGTGGTGGGCAACAACACGCCGGTGTTCTTCGTGCGCGACCCGCTGAAATTCCCGGATTTCATCCACACGCAGAAACGCAATCCGCGCACCAACCTGCGCGATCCGATCGCCGTGTGGGATTTCTGGTCGCGCCATCCGGAATCGCTGCACCAGGTCACCATCCTGATGAGCGACCGTGGCCTGCCGCAGAACTATCGCCAGATCCATGGTTTCGGCTCGCATACCTTCTCGTTCATCAATGCGGCCAACGAGCGGTTCTGGGTGAAGTTCCACTTCAAGTCGCAGCAAGGCATCGCCAACTGGACCAACGAGGAAGCGGCCAAGGTGGTGGCGGGCGACCGCGAAAGCGCGCAGCGCGACCTGTTCGAGAACATCGAGCGCGGCAACTTCCCGCGCTGGAACGTGCGCGTGCAGGTCATGCCCGAAGCCGATGCGGCCAAGTACCACATCAACCCGTTCGACCTCACCAAGGTGTGGCCGCACAAGGACTATCCGCTGGTCGACGTGGGCGTGCTGGAGCTCAACCGTAACCCGGACAACTACTTTGCCGAGGTGGAGCAGGTCGCGATGAACCCGTCCAACATCGTGCCGGGCATCGGCTTCTCGCCCGACAAGATGCTGCAGGGCCGGTTGTTCTCATATGGCGACACGCAGCGCTATCGCTTGGGCGTGAACCACAACCAGATCCCGGTGAACGCGCCCAAGTGCCCGTTCCACAATACCTTCCACCGCGACGGCGCGATGCGCGTGGACGGCAACCAGGGCGGCAAGCTCAACTACGAGCCGAACCGCGAAGGCGCCTACGCCGCCAGCGAGCGCGCCATCGAGCCGCCCCTGGCCMTGGATGGCGCGGCCGACCGCTTCGACCACCGTGTCGACAGCGATTACTACAGCCAGCCTGGCGCACTGTTCCGCCTGTTCGACGAGGCCCAGCGCCAGCGTCTGTACGCGAACATTGCGGCGGCCATGCAGGGCGTGCCGGAAAACATCGTGCGGGTGCAACTGGAGCACTTCACCAAGGCCGATCCGGCTTATGGCGAGGGCGTCAAGCGCGCGCTCAACCTGAAGTAATGCGCAAGCAATGAAATAGGGCAGTGCGGGTGGCCCCGGCCCGGGGCCACCTTGAAAGCCCGGCAAGGAGAACCATCATGGCCATGTTCAGACTGTTCGTCAGCGAGTTTCAGCAATTGCAGCACGTCGCCCACGACCGTCCCCGCCGCGCGGACGCGGCGCGCCTGCAGCGCAAGCTGTGGCGCACGGAGATCGGGCTGGCGGCGACCGCGCTGGGCGCGGTCGCGATGTTCCTGGACGCGGCCAAGGGTTTGTCTGCCTTTACCGGGTGATGCCATAATGTGCGGGTTGTGCCGCGACCCGTGGCGCGGCAGTTGTCAGAGCCACCCCAGACTGGAGCGTACCTATCATGGCAAAGAAGAATGAGATGAGCGTGAACATCGGCATTTCCGACAAAGAACGCAAGAAGATCGCGGAAGGCCTGTCCAAGTTGCTGGCGGATACCTACACGCTCTATCTCAAGACCCATAACTTCCACTGGAACGTCACGGGTCCGATGTTCAACACCTTGCACCTGATGTTCGAGACGCAATACACCGAGCTGGCGCTCGCCGTGGACTCGATCGCCGAGCGTATCCGTGCGCTGGGCTACCCGGCGCCGGGCACTTACAAGGAATACGCCCGCTTGTCGTCGATCCCGGAGGAAGAGGGCGTGCCCGAAGCCACCGAGATGATCCGCAAGCTGGTCGAAGGCCAGGAAGCCGTGGTGCGCACCGCGCGCTCGCTGTTCCCGGCCATCGACGCCGCAGGTGACGAACCCTCCGCCGACCTGCTGACCCAGCGCATGCAGACGCACGAAAAAACCGCGTGGATGCTGCGCTCGATGCTGGCCTGATGCCCTGAATCGACACCACCGTCGGCCTTCGTGTGCTGCCGGCCATGCGCGCCGCGCCCTGACCGGGTCGCGGCGCGTTTTTCGTTGAATGCCATTGCCTTGCCCGGCCCCGTGCCGCGGGCCCCTCGCCATGTTTGAACGCTTAGCCCTGTACGCGCGCCTGGTGCGCCTCGACAAGCCCATCGGCACGCTGCTGCTGCTGTGGCCCACGCTGTGGGCACTGTGGATGGCCTCGGGCGGCCGGCCGGTGTGGAGCCTGTTCTGGATCTTCGTCATCGGCACCTTGCTGATGCGCTCTGCCGGCTGCGCCATGAACGACTGGGCCGACCGCGACTTCGACAAACACGTCAAGCGCACCAAGGAGCGGCCGCTGACCGCGGGCAAGATTGCCGCGTGGGAGGCGGTGGCGGTGGCGGTGGTGCTGGCGCTGGCGGCCTTCGCGCTGATCACGCCGCTCAATGGGTTTACCAAGTGGCTGGCGGTGGTCGCGGCCGTGCTTGCCGCCACCTATCCGTTCTTCAAGCGGTTCTTTGCCATCCCGCAGGCCTACCTTGGCATTGCTTTCGGCTTTGGCATCCCGATGACGTTTGCCGCGGTGCAGGACCATGTGCCGGTGGTGGCGTGGGTGATGCTGCTGGCCAATGTGTTCTGGGCGGTGGCCTACGATACCGCCTATGCCATGGTGGACCGCGACGATGACTTGCTGCTCGGCATGAAGACTTCGGCCATCACGTTCGGGCGCTTTGATGTCGCCGCCATCATGATCTGCTATGCGGTGTTCCTGGGGCTGATGGCCTGGGCCGGTGCGCAGTTCGGGCTGGGCTGGCCGTACTGGATCGGACTGGCGGCGGCGGCGGGATGCGCGGTGTATCACTACACGTTGCTCCGCGAGCGGGATCGTATGAAGTGCTTTGCCGTGTTCCGGCACAACAACTGGCTGGGCGCTTGTGTGTTTGCCGGGGTGGCGGCGGCCTACGCGTTGCGCTGAGGCTGCGCTCAAGCGTCCTGACGGTTTGCGTCCTTTCCCGCGCGGCGGGAAAGGACGTACCCAACTCAGTCCTTGCCAAACTCCGCGCCCATTTCCGTCGCGCGTTCTGCCGCGGCGTGCATGGCCTTGACGAAGGCTTCGCCGATGCCGGCGGCCTGCATGGCGGTGAGCGCSGCGTAGGTSGTGCCGCCCTTYGAKGTCACGCGCTCGCGCAGCAGGCTGACCGGCTCTTCCGACTGTGCCGCCAGGGCCGCGGCGCCGCGGAAGGTTTCCACTGCCAGCGCGCGCCCTTGCGGGGCGCTCAGGCCGAGCTCCACGGCCGCTTTCTCCATGGCTTCGATGAAGTAGAAGACGTAGGCCGGGCCGCTGCCGGAGATGGCGGTGACTGCGTCGATCTGTGCGTCGCCTTCCACCCACTCGCACTTGCCCACGGCTTCGGCCAGCGCGCTGGCGATGTCGCGGTCTTGCTGCGCCAGCCCGGCTACGGCTGCCAGGCCGGTCATGCCCATGCCGGCCAGCGCCGGAGTATTGGGCATGGCGCGCACCAGGCGGGTGCGCCCGCCGAACCAGCGCTGCATGTCTGCCAGGCGGATGCCGGCGGCCACGCTCACGATCAGGCTGTCGCCCAGGTGCGGCAGCAGCGATGCCGCCGCTTCGCGGAACTGCTGCGGCTTGACCGCCAGCACAAGCACATCGCTCTTGCCAAAGGCGGCGTCGGGTGCGCCTGCCGCATGCACCCCGAGGTCGCGCCGCAGGCGCGCCTGCGCTTCATCGAACGGATCGACCACGCGGATCGAGGTGGCTGGCACGCCCCGGGCGATCAGGCCGCCGATCAGGGCGGTGGCCATATTGCCGCCGCCGAGGAAACCAAAGGTGAGAGTCTTGAGCATATCGGTCTCTTGCTGGAAATCGTCTGGGAAGAAGGGGGCCGGCGTTCAGGCCGGCCTGGCCTGTGTCGCCTCGGGGGCCGTGGCATAGTCGCGCGCGCCGAAAATGGCGGTGCCGATGCGCACCACGGTAGCACCCTCGGCAATGGCGGCCTCCATGTCGGCGGACATGCCCATCGAGAGCGTGTCCACATCCAGCCCGGCAGCGCGCAAGGTGTCGGCCAGGGTGCGCAGCGCGGCAAATGGCCGGCGCTGGGCCGCCAACTCGCTCTGCGGTTCCGGAATGGCCATCAGGCCACGCAGCCGCAGCCCGGGCAGCGCCGCCACGGCGCGTGCCAGCGCGGGCACTTCGTCCGGCGCGACACCGCTCTTGCTGGCTTCGCCGCTGATATTGACCTGCAGGCAGACCTGCAACGGCGGCATGCCGGCGGGCCGCTGCGCCGACAGCCGCTCGGCKATGCGCAGGCGGTCGATGGCATGGACCCAGTCGAACTGCTCGGCCACGGCACGCGTCTTGTTGCTTTGCAGGGGGCCGATGAAGTGCCAGCTTATCTGGTCGCGCAAATCGCCAAGCTGCGCAATCTTGTCCACGCCTTCCTGTACGTAGTTCTCGCCAAAGGCGCGCTGGCCGGCGTCGAACGCAGCCTGCACCGCGGCGGCGGGGAAGGTCTTCGAAACCGCCAGAAGCGTGACTTCACCGGCCGGCCGCCCGGCCTGTTGTGCGGCTGCCGCGACGCGCCGGTTGACGGCTTGCAAGTTGGCGGCGATTACAGACATAATCCGGCGAACATATCAAGAAGTACAACAATAAGTACGACAAAAAGGGTGGGGTCATTATAGATGGACATCGCGCAGCTATTAGCTTTCGCCGTCAAGAACAAGGCGTCCGATCTCCATCTCTCGGCAGACATGCCGCCGATGGTGCGTATCCACGGCGATATGCGCCGCATCAATGTGGCCGCGATGGGCCACAAGGATGTCCACGCCATGGTGTACGACATCATGAGCGACACCCAGCGCAAGCAATATGAGGAACGGCTGGAAATCGATTTTTCTTTCGAGATCGCCAGCCTCTCGCGTTTCCGGGTCAATGCCTACAACACGCAGCGTGGCGCCKCCGCCGTGTTCCGGACCATTCCTTCCAAGGTACTGACGCTGGAAGACCTGCGCGCGCCGGCGGTATTCGCGGACCTGTGCATGAAGCCGCGCGGCCTGGTGCTGGTGACCGGCCCGACCGGCTCGGGCAAGTCCACCACGCTGGCGGCGATGGTGGACCACCGCAACGATCACGACATGGGCCACATCCTCACGGTGGAGGACCCGATCGAGTTCGTGCACACGTCCAAGAAGAGCCTGATCAACCAGCGCGAGCTGGGGCCGCACACGCATTCCTTCGCCAATGCGCTGCGCTCCGCGCTGCGCGAGGATCCCGACGTGGTGCTGGTGGGCGAACTGCGCGACCTGGAAACCATCCGCCTGGCGCTGACCGCAGCCGAAACCGGCCACCTGGTGTTCGCCACGCTGCACACGAGCTCGGCGGCCAAGACCATCGACCGGGTTGTCGACGTGTTCCCGCCCGAAGAAAAAGACATGGTGCGCACCATGTTGTCGGAATCGCTGGAAGCGGTGATTTCGCAAACGCTGCTCAAGACGCGCGACGGCAACGGCCGTACGGCGGCGCACGAGATCATGATCGCCACGCCGGCGATCCGCCACCTGATCCGCGAGAACAAGATCGCGCAGATGTACTCGATGATGCAGACCAGCAGCGGCCTTGGCATGCAGACGCTGGACCAGTGCCTGTCGGACCTGATCAAGCGCGGCATCATCAACTACAACGATGCCCGCGCCATTGCCAAGAACCCCGACTCATTCACGGGCTGAGGCGAGTCCGCCGCATCCGAACCAGGACACCGCCATGCTCGATCGCGAATCCGCCGCCAAGTACATCAACGACCTGCTCGAGCTGATGGTGGGCAACCGCGGCTCGGACCTGTTCATCACCGCGGATTTTCCGCCGGCCATCAAGGTCGACGGCAAGATCACGCCAGTCTCGCAGCAGCCGCTCAACCCCACCCAGGCGCTCGGCCTGGTGCGCTCCATCATGAACGAGCGGCAGGCGGGCGAGTTCGACGGCAGCCGCGAGTGCAACTTCGCCATCTCCGTGCCCAACGCCGGGCGCTTCCGCGTCTCCGCGTTCATCCAGCAGGGCAAGGCGGGCATGGTGGTGCGTACCATCAATACGCGCATTCCTTCGGTGGAAGACCTCGACCTGCCGCTAGCGCTGCATGACATCGTGATGTCAAAGCGCGGATTGGTGATCGTCACCGGCGCCACCGGCTCGGGCAAGTCGACCTCGCTCGCGGCCATGCTCGATCATCGCAATGCGCATTCGTACGGGCACATCATCACCATCGAGGACCCGATCGAATACGTGCACGCGCACCAGAACTGCATCGTCACGCAGCGCGAAGTCGGCATCGATACCGACTCCTGGCACGTGGCATTGAAGAACACGCTGCGCCAGGCGCCCGACGTGATCCTGATCGGCGAAATCCGCGATCGGGAAACCATGGAATACGCGATGCAGTACGCGGAGACGGGACACCTGTGCCTGGCCACGCTGCACGCCAACAATGCCAATCAGGCCATCGACCGCGTGGTCAACTTCTTCCCCGAGGAAAAGCGCCAGCAGCTGCTGATCGACCTGTCGCTCAACCTGAAGGCGATGGTGTCGCAGCGCCTGTTGCCGCGCAAGGGGCAGAAGGGCCGGGTGCCGGCAGTGGAGATCATGCTCGGCACGCCGCTGGTGGCCGACCTGATCTTCAAGGGCGAGATCCATGCGCTCAAGGAAGTCATCAAGAAATCGCGCGAGCAGGGCATGGTGTCGTTTGACCAGGCGCTCTTCGATCTCTACGAGGCCGGCAAGATCACCTACGAAGACGCGCTGCGCAATGCCGACTCGCTCAACGACCTGCGCTTGATGATCAAGCTGCACGGTACCATGGACCGCGAGACCGACCTGGGCGCTGGCACCGAACACCTGAATGTGATCTGAGCACCTGCGGCAGCGTCGCCAAGTACACTGTCCGGTGGTGGGCGCACATCGCCGTCCACCGCCGTGTCACCCGAGGATTCCGTCATGAGCAATGTCTACCAGTTCGAAGCCAGCTCCCTGGCCGGCCTGCCGGTGCCGCTGTCGCAATTCAGCGGCAAGGTGCTGCTGATCGTGAACACGGCCAGCGAGTGCGGCTTTACGCCGCAATATGCCGGCCTGCAGGCGCTGCAGGACCAGTACGCGGCCAGCGGCCTTGAAGTGCTGGGTTTTCCCTGCAACCAGTTCGGCAAGCAGGAGCCGGGCGACGCCGCGCAGATCGGCCAGTTTTGCGAGTCGCGTTTCCACGTCACCTTCCCGATGTTCGGCAAGATCGACGTCAAGGGCGATAACGCGCATCCGCTGTATCGCTGGCTGACCTCGGAGAAGCCGGGCGTGCTTGGCCTGGAAGCGATCAAGTGGAACTTCACCAAGTTCCTGCTGCGCCGCAACGGGACGGTGTTCAAGCGCTACGCGCCCACCACCAAGCCCGAGGATATCAAGCGCGACATCGAGACGCTGCTGGCCGAGCCGGCGTAGGACGCGTCCCGAATCAGCCGATCACCCGATCACCCGGCTAGCCGCTGGTGTGCTGCACTGCACGCAGGAAGCCGTTGAGCGAGCGGTCGGGTGTTTCGTGGAAGCGCTCTTCCAGCATGACGATGCCGCGGCAGCGGTCCAGGCGGAAGCTGCGATAGTCGGTACGCGTGGTGCACCAGGCGGCCAGCAGCCAGCTGTTGCCCCAGAAGAACAGGCCCAGCGGCTGCACGATGCGGTCGGTGGCGCGCTGTTGCGCGTCGGTGTAGTCCAGGCGCAGCAGGCGTTGCGCGCTCATGGCGCTGTGCACTACGTCAAAGGCATCGCGCACCTGCGGCAGGTTGACGAATTCGGGGGCGAACACGCGGCTTTGCTGCGCCGCATGACGCCGCGCGGGCGGCAGCGCCGCCACCAGTTTCTCCAGCGCGGGATCGGCAGCGGCGGCCAGCGCACCGCCGCCCCAGGCCTTGAGCAGCCGCAGCCCGGCTACCAGCGCTTCGACTTCGATCGCGGTGAACATCAGCGGAGGGACGTCATAGTCGGCCCGCAACCGGTAGCCGATGCCCGCTTCGCCCTCGACCGGCACGCCCGACAGCGACAGCGCCTGGATATCCCGGTACACCGTGCGCTCGGACACCCCGAGCCGCTGCGCCAGCAGCGCCGCCGTGGTGAGGCGGCGCCCGCGCAGTACCTGGACGATCTGGAAAAGGCGGTCGGCGCGGCGGCTCATCGAAGCTTCATCTTGGTTCTATGCGGGTATTGGTAACACGATCGCGGTAGCCGACTATCCTACCAGCGGCTGGTGCAGGCCGATGCGATTGCCTTCGCTGTCGATGATATGCGCGATATGGCCGATATCGCCAGGCAACTGCAGCGGGCCGAACACGGTCTTGCCGCCGGCGGCGGCGACACGCGCCAGCAGCGCCGTGAGCTGCTGCGTGTGCAGGTAAGGCAGGCAGCCGTCGGCCGAAGGGCGGAAGCCCTCCCCGGCTACCAGTGCGCCGCCAGGCTCATGGTTGGCAAAGACGGCCATGTCGATCTGCGCCATGGTTTCGCGCTTGAGGGTGGTTTCGAAGGCCTGCTCGTAGAACCGGATGGCACGGGTCATGTCCGCGACAGGAATTTCAAGCCAGTTGATCAGTCCGCTCATGATGGTTTCTCTCAGGGGTGATGGAGAGACGGATCATGCGCGGGGGCTCCTGACAACGTCCTGTCAGCAGGGATCAGCGCGGCATCCATGCCGCCAGCATCGGCACCATCACTGCGGTCAGCACGCCGTTCAGGCCCATGCCGAGCGCGGCGAAGGCGCCGGCCTCCTGGTTGACCTGGAAGGCGCGCGCGGTGCCGATGCCGTGCGCTGCCACGCCGGTGGCGAAGCCGCGCACGGTGTAGTCGGCAATGCGCAGCAGGTTCAGCAGCTTGGTGGCGCTGACTGCGCCGATGATGCCGGTGGCCATCACCAGCACGGCGGTCAGCGAGGGCAGGCCGCCGATCTTCTCGGCCACGCCCATGGCGATCGGGATGGTGACCGACTTGGGCGCTAGCGAGCGCATGGTCTCGGGCGAAGCGCCCAGCAGCCAGGCGATGCCCACGGCCGATACCACCGCCACCAGCGATCCCGCCAGCAGCCCGCCCAGCAGCGGGAACACGTGCTTGCGCAACTTGGGCAGCTGCATGTAGAGCGGCACCGCCAGCGCGACGGTAGCGGGCCCGAGCAGGAAGTGGACGAACTGCGCGCCATCGAAATAGGTCTTGTACGGCGTGCCGGTCACCGTCAGCAGCGTGACCAGGATCGCGACCGCAATCATCACGGGATTGGCTAGCGGCGAGAAGCGCGCGCGCTCATAGACGCGGAACGCGAAGACATAGGCCAGCAAGGTGGCGGTCAGGCCGAGCAGCGGGCTGGCCGCCAGATAGACCCAGATCTCGTTCAGGCGCGGCGTCATGCTTGTTCTCCCGAACCGGCTTGCGCGCCGGCATCCTCGGGTGGGCGGGGCTTGCCCATCAGCGCGCCCGCCACCAGCGCGGTGGTGGCGATCGCCAGCCAGGTGGACACCACCAGCGCCACCACGATCGGCAGCCACTCGCCGCCGATGCGGTGCGCATGCACCATGATGCCGACGCCCGCCGGCACGAACAACAGCGACAAGTGCTTGAGCAGCTCGGACGTGGTCCCCTGGATCACCGGCAGCAGCCGGTCGTCGAACGTGAGCCAGCCGAACAGCAGGATCATGCCGATCACCGGCCCGGGCACGGGCAGGCTCAGGGAATAACTGAGCGCTTCCCCGACGGATTGGAAAACCAGCAGGATGGCGAAGGTCTGGAGCATGCGGGTGCGGGGCGAAAAGAGGCAAGGGTGAATGCCACTGCATGGTAACCCGGCACTACACGTCCAGCCTACCCCAGCATGCGGTCCACCAGCTCGATCCAGTGCATCACCGGCGTGCCGGTGCCGCTTTGCAGGTGCGTGATGCAGCCGATATTCGCCGAGACGATGGCCTCGGGCTTCGAGGCCTGCAGGTTGGCGAGCTTCTCGTCGCGCAGCCGATAGGACAAATCGGGCTGCAGCACCGAGTACGTGCCTGCGGAGCCACAGCACAGGTGGCTGTCGGCACAGAGCTTGACGTCCACGCCCAGGCCCGTCAGCAGGGCTTCCACCTTGCCGCGGATCTGCTGGCCGTGCTGCAGCGTGCAGGGCGGATGATAGGCCACGCGCCGGCCGCTGGTGCCGCTGGTGCCGTCGCTGCCTTTGCTGCTTCGTGCCTCGGAGGCCGCGTCTTGCAGGGCGTCGGCGAAGTTCGGCAGCAGCTCCGACAGATCCTTGGTCAGCGCCGAGATCTGGCGCGCGCGATCCGCATAGCGGGCATCGTTGCGCAGCAGGTGGCCGTATTCCTTGACCATCACGCCGCAGCCCGACGCCGTCATCACGATGGCCTCCGCGCCGGCTTGCACCGCCGGCCACCAGGCATCGATATTGCGCCGCATATTGTCGAGGCCGCCGTCGTGGTCGCCGGTGTGATAGCGCACGGCGCCGCAACAGCCGGCCTCGCGCGCCACCACCAGCTGCACGCCAAGGCGGTCGAACACGCGTGCCGTGGCGGCATTGATGTTGGGCGACATCGAGGGCTGCACGCACCCGTCGAGCAACAACATCTTGCGCGCATGCGTGGTGCGCGGCCATGCGCCGGCGTCGACCGCCTGCGGCACCTTGTTGCGCAGCGCCTGCGGCAACAGCGGACGCACGCGCTGGCCCACGCGCATGGCCGTGCCGAACAGCGCCGGGCGCGTCATGCTCTCGCGCAGCGCCCACCGCGCGAAACGCTCGCGCGCCGGGCGCTGGATGCCTTCGGCCGCAAGGCGGTCGTCCACCACCTTGCGGCCGATGTCGACCAGMCKGCCRTACTTCACRCCCGAAGGGCAGGTSGATTCGCAGTTGCGGCAGGTCAGGCAGCGGTCCAGGTGCAGGCGTGTGCTTTCCGTGACGGGCTGGCCCTCCAGCACCTGCTTCATCAGGTAGATGCGGCCACGCGGGCCGTCCAGCTCGTCGCCGAGCAACTGGTAGGTGGGGCAGGTCGCGGTACAGAAGCCGCAATGCACGCATTTGCCGACGATGGACTTGGCCTCTTCGCCGTCGGGCGTGTCGCGCAGGAATTCGGCCAGTGTGGTTTGCATGGTTCGGGGACTCTCCGGTGCCTTGGCTGGGGATCGATGCGGTGTGGCGCGGTGCGGCCCGTGGCTCAGAAGCCGGCGTACATGCGCTGCGGGTTGAAGATGCCGGCGGGGTCGAACGTCGCCTTGAGCCGCTGATGGATGGCAGCCACCGGCGCGGACAGCGGCGTGAACACGCCCACGGCCTTGTCGCCGTTGCGAAACAGCGTGGCATGGCCGCCGGCCGCCTTGGCCGCGGCGCGCACGATGGCACTGTCGGCCGCGCTGTCGCTGTCGCTGCCGCCCAGCCACCAGCGCTGGCCGCCGCCCCATTCGATCAGCTGCCCGCCGGGCAGCGCCAGCGGCGCGGCGGTGGTTGGCACGGCAATGCGCCACAGTGCCCGGCCAGCTTGCACCGGGGCAAAGAAGGCGTGGTTCTGCTCGCGCAGCGCGCGCCACAAGGCATCGGCTTGCGCGGCGTCCACGGCTTCGCCGCCAAGCCGCTCGCGCGCGGCGCGCAGCGCGGCCGCCGCGCCCGACAGGCGCAGGTGCAGCACGCCGTCGTGCCAGGCCGAGGCCGCAATCGGCAGGGGCTGGCCGCCCCAGTCGTTGAGGCGATCGAGCGCCGCGGCCTCGTCCAGCGCAAAGCGCAGCGTGGCATCGTCGAAGGGCATCGGCAGCACCTTGAGCGAGACTTCCAGGATCAGCCCAAGCGTGCCGAGCGATCCGGACATCAGCCGCGAGACGTCATAGCCGGCCACGTTCTTCATGACCTGGCCGCCGAAGCTCAGGACGTCGCCACGGCCATCCATCACGCGCGTGCCCAGCACAAAGTCACGCAACGCGCCCACCGCTTGCCGGCGCGGGCCGGATAGGCCGGCGGCCACCGCGCCGCCGATCGTGGCCACGTCACTGGCAGTGGCGCCGGTGCTGAAGTGCGGCGGCTCGAACGCCAGCATCTGGCGACGCTCGGCCAGCGCCGCCTCGATCTCGACCAGCGGCGTGCCACAGCGCGCGGTGATCACCAGCTCGGGCGGGTCGTAGTCGACGATGCCGCTGTAGGCGCGCGTGTCGAGCAGTGCCCCATGCGTGTGCTGGCCGTAGAAATCCTTGCTGCCGCCGCCGCGCAGGCGCAGCGGCGCGCGCGTGTCGGTGGCATGCCGGATGGCATCGCGAAAGGCGGTGAGGGTGGCTTGCTGATCGACTGGCATGGCTGGCATGGTGGCTGGCGGGTGTCGGCTTGAACTCAGTCAGGCGGAAGGAGTGGGACGGCGAGGTGGCGCCCCGGCGCTTGCGCGGGAACCTGCCGGCTCGCGTTCGCTCTCGTCCTGGTAAGGCGGCAGCTCGTTGCCGCAATGCTTGCAGTAGCCGGCATCGGAGTCGTGGCCTTCCGTCAGGCAATGGTTGCAGGTGCGCGTGGTCAGCGGCCGCTTCATGATGCTGGCGGCCAGCTCGGCGCCCACGATGCCGGTGGGGAAGGCGATGATGCCGTAGCCCAGCAGGATGGTCAGCGAGGTGATGAACTGGCCCAGCGGCGTCTTGGGCACCATGTCGCCGAAGCCGGTGGTGGTCAGCGTCACCACCGCCCAGTACATGCTCACGGGGATGCTGGTAAAGCCGTGCTGCGGGCCTTCCACCACGTACATCACGGTGCCGAGGATCACGGTGATGATKAACACCGTGCGATGAACACCGTGC
>NZ_JBFTSF010000082.1:0-23301 GCF_056399905.1 Cupriavidus sp. 01L46 | reverse complement strand
CCATATGCCTTGATGCAACGCCCGGCATCCGGAAATCCGCTACCGCCTCCGGGCCGGAGACGGTAGCGCCCCCCCTTCTGCCTACTCTTCAAATACATGATGCAGTTTTGGCGCATCAACTCCCGCTATATTCATCTCGATCACCTTGCGCCCGACACTGGCTGGCCGTACCTCCTCGGCGTCTACATAGAACTGGCTATACCAGTCCCGCATCTGGTAGATGGGCCCATCGCCCTCGCATAAAAGCGGATTGTCGGTGCGGATCTTGGAATCCCAGATTGCCACATCCTCGTAGAAGGCATTGCGCGCCTGTTCCACGTAGGCTTGCGCAATCGCCTCATTCTGCGCGTCGGAAAGGCCGGGGACCTTCTTTACCAAGACACCATAGCGCAGTTCGAAGCTGTGCATGTCGATGGGCACATGGCAGTTGAGCAGAATCGAATGGATCGGCTGACCCTCCATCTGGCCACGCATTTCCGTAATGTGGTACGCCGGACCGAAGTAGGTGGATAGCGCAGTCAGGCAATCTCCAGCGGAGAGTCGGGCGCTGCGGCCGACCAGCACCTGCGTGGCCTTGTGGCCCTCGAACAGATTGGCGAAGTAGTCGATCGGCGCCCCGTGCACGGTGTCGAAGTGAGCCATATCGGAAATATTATCGACCAATTCCCGGCAATTCGTCTGAATCACCATCTTGTCGATCGACCATGCCGACCATTGCTCCGAGAAGCATGCCTCGATGCGTGGGATCGCCACCTCAGGTGGGGGTGCTTTGCCCTGGGGATCGTGCCAGATGAAGAGCAGATTGTTCTGCTCACAAGTATCCYAGCTGCCAATGCGCGCCTTCGGAGGCACTCGCTTGCAGTAAGGAATCGACTTGCAGACGCCATCACCGCCCCACTGCCAACCATGGAAGGGGCACACCAACTGGTCGCCATGCACGGTACCTGTACTAAGGTCCGCGCCCATATGCGGGCAATAGCTGTCAATGATGCGAATGGTGCCGACGGAGTCGGCGAAAGCCGCAAGGCGTTGGCCGAAAATGTTCAGCGTGTGCGGCTTCCCGTCCCGGTAATCCGCGGCCGGCCCGAGGCAATGCCAGCCACGCGCATACCGCGATTCCAGCGGTCGGGATTCAATTTTGTAGCCTGGTGCAGGCATGTCTCCTCCTTTTGATTKGGCTCGTTCCACAATACATAGCCCAGGGCCGTGCTTCATCGTCTCTTCAGACTAGACAGCGAAGGACGCGCGCAGTGGCCGTGGCCGATCAAAGCGGGGTCCTGAGATGGCACACATAGATGCCGCAGTAGTCCGGGAAGACGATGCCAAGCAGCTGTATTATCACCACCATCGGATAGTCGGCGGCTCATCCTCTACCGTTTAAGGTGGACGACATCGCCGAGCCAGGYCGGGAATCAACACCGTGAATGCATCGTACGCCGCAAACAGATTGCGGGACGCTGCGACGAAAATTAGGAAATACCATGAAACGCCGAGCGCTTATCTCGGGATTACTGGCAACTGGAGTTGCCGGCGCGGCAGGGCTGCTGAGCGCGAAATACTTCAGGGATTCTTCCAAGACAAGCCAGTTCAAGGGACCCGTGATAGGCGATGGGGTGACAGGCCCCAAAGGCATGGTCTGGGTCCCAGGGGGGGCGTTCTTGATGGGCAGTTCATCCAAGCAGGCACTGCCCAGCGAAGGACCGGCTCACCGCGTTCAGGTCAGCGGGTTCTGGATGGACCGTTTCGATGTGACAAACGCCGATTTCAGGCGCTTCACTGAAGCCACCCGGTACGTCACAACAGCTGAGCGGAAACCAAGGTGGGAGGACATACGCCCGCAACTGCCGGCCGGCACGCCAGCGCCAGATCCCGGGACGCTTGTCCCCGGCAGCATGGTATTTGTCGGCACGAGCGAACCCGTTGAACTGGGCGATTGGTCGCGCTGGTGGAGGTATGTGCCTGGGGCTGATTGGCAGCATCCGCTCGGCCCCCAAAGCACGCTGGCCGATAAGGAAAATCATCCTGTGGTGCAGGTGTCATACGTTGATGCGCTGAACTACGCCCGTTGGGCTGGAAAGCGCCTGCCGACCGAAGTGCAGTGGGAGTTCGCCGCACGCGGCGGCCTCGAGCAAGCGGACTATGCCTGGGGAGACGAACTCACTCCCAATGGCAAGAAGATGGCCAATACGTGGGATGACCGGGCGCGTCAATTTCCGGTTGTCAGCCGCAATGAAAAGATCCAGGTTGGCACATTGCCGGTTGGCAACTTCGCGCCGAACGGCTATGGCATCTACGATATGGCCGGCAATGTCTGGCAATGGACGGCTGACTGGTATCGCTCCGACGCGTTCGCCATCGAGGCCCGTCAAGGACAGGTGTCCGATCCCCAAGGCCCCGTCGACTCCTATGACCCTGACGATGCAGGGGCTCCCGTCGACGCCCCCAAGCGCGTCATACGGGGTGGCTCCTTTTTGTGCAGCGAGACGTATTGCACCAGCTACCGGGTCAGCGCAAGGAGAGGATCAGACCCGTTTAGCGCCATGTCGCATCTTGGCTTCCGCACGATCGTGACCCAACAGGACTGGCTTGCCAGGAAATCAACTACCGGCTGACAGCGCGTCGGTCCGGGCGTGGCGTCAGGAAGCCGGGCGAAATCGGCCCGGCATCGGTGGTCGGAAGTCACGCAAATCTCAATCAGACTACCCGGCCGCCAGTATCGTGGTCAGCCTGGGATCGGCCGGTGGCCCGTAAATGCAGGAAACCCCGGCCGGATCATAGATCTTTGCAACGCAAGCATTACAGCTGTCGCATGCCGAACGTGTCACTGCGCCGGTTCGCCAGTGATCGGCCAGGGCCGGATCATGGATCAGCGCCCGCGCCAGGGCAACGCAGTCGAAGCCCTCGCCCAACAGTTGCCGCACATTGTCCAGCGACTTCACGCCGCCGATATAGGCCAGCGGCATCCGCACCGCCTGGCGGATCACCCGGGAGGCCTCGAGGAAATACAGTTCACGGAACTTCAGCTCGCGCGGGGTACGCTTCTCCAGAATCGAGATGCCGAACCTGGCCAGCGCGTGCGGCGCCGTGGCTTTCATCTGCGCCGTCGGCATCGCACTGCCAAACAGGACCCACGGGCTTTCGACATTACGTCCGCCACTCAGCGTCAGCAGGTCAGCCCCCTCCCTTTCCAGGATGCGCGCCGTGATGGCGGAATCCGCCGCCACGTTGCCGCCGGGCACACCGTCAACCACACTCAATTTGCAGCACACCKCCAGTTCCGCCCCGACGGCGTCCTTGACGTGGCGCAGCACCATCGCCGGGAAGCGCGTGCGGTTTTCCACGTCACCGCCAAAACGGTCGCGCCGCCGGTTGCTGAGCGGAGACAGGAACTGATTGAGCAAATAGCCGTGCCCCATGTGGATCTCGACAGCGTCGAAACCCGCCTCCCGCGCAAGGCGCGCAGCATCGGCGAACTGCGTGGCAACCCGGAACATATCGCTCTCGCGCATGGCGCGCTGGAAATACACGCCATACATCATGCCGAAGGCATTCGGGCCAGCCGATGCGGTCAGCGGCGCACGGCTCCCGCCATGCCGCATCATCGTAAACGAGCCGGCATGCGTAATCTGCAGGCAAGCCGCAGCGCCCTCTTGATGCACTGCGTCGGTCAGCACCCGCAGATGCGGTATGGCCTCGCGGGTCAGGACGAGCTGATGCGAGAAGGTCAGCCCCTCCTGCGCGACGGCGGCATACGCGACCACCGTCATGCCGATACCACCGGCAGCGATATCCCGGTGATGCTTGACCAGCGCCTGTGTCGGCAATCCTTGCGGTGTCATGCCCTCGTTCGCACCTGCCTTGATCAGGCGGTTGCGCAACGCAAGGGGGCCGATCCGGAGCGTTGAGAACGGCGATCCATCAGTGGGGGGCTGCTGCGACATCTTATTCTCCTTCCTGCGCGATTCTATGTCGCGCCTGGCATGCCACGCCCTGCCTCATGCGGCAGGGCAGCCGGCTACTATCGTTTGATGACTGTCCCACGGCCCGGCCCGGCCATCCGCGGGACGCTATGTCGAATCGCGAGGAATGCGCTATGCATTGTAATGCGTCCGGCGCGTTCGATTTTTTGCAAAGTCCCTGGGGGATGATGGATCTGGCCGACGCGGCGGTTCAGGCCACGTCCGACTTGAGCGGTCGCCCTTCGCCACCGACCATGTTGCCCACGCGGGCGTCCGCGCCGCGGGCTTTGTTGCCGGCCAGCCGGCGTTCCTCCTCTTCCACGCTCAGCCAGCTCGCCAGCGCCGGCAACAGGAAGACGGYGCCGAACAGGTTGACCATAAACATGAAGGCCAGCAGGATGCCCATGTCCGCCTGGAACTTGAGCGCCGCGAAGGCCCACGTACCCACCCCGATGCACATCGTCATGGCGGTGAACAAGGCGGCGTTGCCACGCTGGCGCATGGCCTCGGCGAACGCCTGCGGCAGGCTCTGCCCCTCATGGCGCAGCTGGTGCTGCATGCGCTCATAGAGATAGATGCCGTAGTCCACGCCAACCCCTACGCCCAACGTGATCACCGGCAGCGTCGAGACCTTCAGGCCGATCCCAAGCCGCGACATCAGCGCGCTGCAAAGGACGGACACCAGCGTCAGCGGCACGATGATGCACAGCACGGCCCGCCAGGAACGGAAGGTCAGCAGGCACAGCAGCGTGATGGCGCCAAAGATCGCCAGCAGCATGGTTACCTCGGCTTCGTCCACCGCTTCGTTGGTGGCTGCCATCACGCCGATATTGCCGCCGGCGAGGCGGAACGCCACGTTCGGCGTCTTGTCCGCGGCAATAAGGTGCTGAATCTCCTTGACGATATGGGCAATGGTGGCGCCTTCGTGATTGGCTGTGTAGATCAGCACCTGGATGGCCTGGCAGTTCGCGGTGTTCATGCCATTCTCCGGATCGAAGGCTTTGGCGCCCTGGGTCAGGCCATCGCTATTGCGCGGCAGCGCCTCCCAGCGCGGATTGCCTTCGTTGAAGGCGCCGATCATCACCTTGGCAAGCGACGGCACGCTCACCACCGATTGCACATCCGCCACACCGCGCAGGTTCATCTCGAAGCGCTCCACCGCGCTCATCACCGGATAGTGCAGGCAGGCGTCGTCAAAGCCTTTGGGTTCCACCACCACCGTGAGCACGTCCACGCCGATGTTGTACTGGCCGACGATCTGCGCGTTATCGCGGTTATAGCGCGAGTCGGCGCGCAGTTCCGGGGCACCGTTGCCGATATCGCCGACCCTTAGTCCCCGTGACTGCACCGCACCGAACGCCAACAGCGCCAGCGACACGCCGAACACCACCAGTGCCGGCCCCGGGCGGGCAAAGCGGCCGAACCGGTTCCAGAAAGTGCCATGCCGCCCGGCACGCGCCCTGGCGGCCGCCACCACGCGCGGCTCCAGGCGCGTGTATGACAGCAGCAGCGGCAGGAACACCTTGTTGGTGACGATCATCAGCAATACGCCGAGGCATGCGGTAATGCCCAGCTCACGCACGATCTCGATCTCGATGCGCATGATGACCATGAAACCCAGTGCATTGGTCAGCAAGGCCACCGTGCCGGGGATGAACAGCTTGCAAAAGGCCGCGCGCGCGCTCTCGACCGGGTCATTGCCCAACACAACTTCCTGTTTCCAGGCATTGGTCATCTGCACCGCATGCGAGACGCCGATGGAAAAGATCAGGAACGGCACCAGAATGGACATTGGGTCGATGCCGTAGCCCAGCAGCGGCAGCAAGCCGAGCAGCCAGCCCACCGGCAGCAGCGCCACCACCAGCGCCAGCACGGTAATGCTCAGCGAACGCGTGTAGAAGAACAGCATCAGCGCCGTCACCGCAAAGGCCAGCGCGAAGAACACCATGACCCCGGCAATGCCGTCTTCCACATCGCCGACAAGCTTGGCGAAGCCGATAATGCTCACTTCCACATCCGTGCCGCCCAGGCCGGTGCGGATTTGCTCCAACTGGCGTGCCACCTTGCCATAGTCGAGCGCCTTGCCCGTAACGGGATCCACATCGCTCAGATCGGCGCGGATCAGCGCGGACTTCAGGTCATTGCTTACCAGCCGGCCGATCTGGCCTGAGCGAGCCGCGTTGCGGCGTACCTGGTCGAGCTGCTCCGGGGTACCGGAGTATCGGCCCGGTACCACCACATCCCCCCGGAATCCCACCTCGGTCACCTCGGTGTAGCGCACATTCGGGGTAAACAGCGAGAACACATGTGAGCGGCGCACGCCTGGAATGAAGAACACATCGTCGGTAGCACGACGCAGCTTGTCCATGAAGGCCGGGTTGTAGATATCGCCTTCGCCCTTCCAGCGCAAGCTGATCAGCACGGTATTGGCCCCGGAGAACGTGCCGGCATACTTGGTGAACACCTGCATATAGGGATGCTGCAGCGGGATCATCTTGTTGAATCCCGGATCGAGCCGCAAGCGCGTGGCGGACATGCCCATCGCCACGGTCATCGCCAAGCACAGCACCAGCAACAGGCGGCGGCGCCGGATCAACAGGTCCGCGCAATGCGCGACGAAGCGGCTCAGGCGGGAGGTGGTGGCCCGGGGGCCGGGGAGTTCGGGGCGGGTCATGGCGTTCTCGCTTCTATGCAATGCGGTGAGGTGCTGAGAGCTGCGGCAGGAGGAAGATCAGGGCGCGGCATGCGGGGCCAGGTTGAAGCGGGCAATCCCCGCGTTGCCGGCCAGCGTCAGGGCATTCCCCCTTGTGGCAGGAATGAGCGCAGCCAGCGTCTGCGCGCTGCCGCCCGCCACCGGCTTGAAATGGCGCCCGCCGTCCGCCGAGACGGCCAGCATGCCGCCCTGGCCGGCCACCGCGATGCGGCCGTCGGCCAGTTGCACGCCACCGAAGAACGAGGTCTTGAGCCCCACCTCGGCAGCCTCCCAGCTCGCGCCGAAGTCGGCGCTGCGCAGCACGTTGCCGCGCATGCCATAGACCAGCCAGGCGCCGTCGCGCAGCGGCAGCACGCCATAGAGCGAGCCCTCGTAGGGCATCTTGACCGCTTCCCAGGTGCTGCCGCCATCGGCGGAGCGCAGCACCAGGCCGCTCTCGCCTACCAGCATCAGGCGGCCCTGATGATCACCGGCAATGCCGTTCAGGTGCTTGTCCTGCATCAGCGGCGTGGCTGCGGACTGCCAGTGCCCGCCCTGGTCGTGMGACACCAGGAAGCGCCCGAAGCTGCCGATGGCGAACCACGGGCCGGTCGCCTGGCCCCAGACCCCCAACAGGGGGTCCGACTGCGCCGCATCGAAGGCCACCTGTTGCCAATGCTCACCGCCGTCGGTGGTGCGCAGGATCCAGCCGCTGTGGCCGACCGCCACGCCGACCTTGTCGTCCTTGCCGCCGGCAAAGACAAGCTGCGTGAGCGCGGCGCCGTGCTCCGGCATCACGCTGGCGAGCCGCCAGTGCGCCCCTTCGTCGTCGCTGAGCAATATCGTGCCGCGCTCGCCGACCGCCACCAGGCGGTTGCCGGACCGGGCGATGCCATTGAGCTGCAGCCGATCCGCCCGCAGCACGGTGGCGGCGAAGGCAGGCAAGGGCCGCGGCGAGAAGGACCATGCCGCGGCAGCCAATACCGTCAGCGACATGGCGATGCCAATCACTTTTTTCATTGTCGTCTCCTCCGTGCCGGGGGGCATGGCCGGCCTTGTGCTGGCCGTTCGCACTGCCACCGGCAATGGCCGCTACAGCACGTCGAACAGCGCGGCAGCGCCCATGCCGCCGCCGATGCACATTGTCACCACCGCATGCGCGGCGCCGCGCCGGCGCGCTTCGAGCAAGGCGTGCGCGGTCATGCGCGCGCCTGACATGCCGAAGGGATGGCCGATCGCGATGGCGCCGCCATTGACGTTCAGGCGCGCGTCCGGAATGCCCAGCATGTCCCGGCAGTACAGCACCTGGCAGGCAAAGGCTTCATTCAGTTCCCACAGGCCAACGTCCTTGACCGTCAGACCGTGGCGCGCCAGCAGCCTGGGCACGGCGAACACCGGGCCGATGCCCATCTCGTCCGCCGCGCAGCCGGCCACGGCCATGCCGCGATAGCGGCCCAGCGGGCGCAAGCCGCGGCGCTCGGCCTGCTCGCGGCTCATCAGCAGCACGGCGGCGGCACCGTCCGACAGTTGCGAGGCATTGCCCGCGGTGATGTGGAGCCCTTGCGGCACCGCGCGCCCGCCGCTCCATACCGGCTTGAGCGCGGCCAGGCTGTCGGCGCTGGTATCGGGCCGATTGCATTCGTCCTGCGCGAGGCGCACGGTTTCGTGCCCGGCGAGTGCGCCCGTCTTGTCGAACAGCGCGCGGCGCGTCTCCAGTGGCACGATCTCGTCGTCGAACAAGCCCTGCCGCTGCGCCTCCRCGGTGCGCTGCTGGCTGCGCAGCGCGTAGTCATCCTGCGCCGCCCGGGCAATGCCATAGCGTTGCGCCACCACTTCGGCGGTCTCGATCATTGCCATATAGGCGTCCGGCTGCCGGGCCAGCACCGCCTCGGATTGCGCGCGATAGGCGTTCTTGTGCTTGTTCTGCGTCAGCGAGATCGACTCGGCGCCGCCGGCCACCACGATGTCGGCCTCGCCGCAGATGATGCTTTTCGCGGCCGTGGCGATGGTCATCAGCCCCGACGAACACATGCGGTCCATGGTCATGCCCGGCACGCTGTCTGGCAGGCCCGCCGCCACCGCGCACAACCGGCCCAGGTTGTAGCCCTGCGTGCCCTGCTGCGCTGCGGCGCCGATCAGTACATCGTCGACCTCGGCCGGGTCGATCCCCGCCCGCTCGACCACGGCGCGCACCACGTGCCCGCCCAGCGCCGGCGCCTCGGTATCGTTGAAGGCGCCGCGGAATGCCTTACCGATGGGCGTACGCGCCACGGCGACAATGACTGCTTCTCTCATGCTGCTTTCCTTGGAAGGATCAAAAGCAATAGCGGCTGATGGTGTCGGCCACGCAAGCGGGCTTATCCTCGCCCTCGATTTCCACGCTGACGCGCACCACCGACTGCACACCGCCGGGCAGCGCCTGCGCACGCACCAGCTCGCCCACGCCGCGCAGGCGCTTGCCGACCCGCACCGGCGCCGGGAAGCGCACCTTGTCGCAGCCGTAGTTGACACCCCAGCGCAGGTTTTCGACCGTCAGGATCTCCGGCAGGAACTGGTTGACCAGCGACAGGGTGAGATAGCCGTGCGCAATGCAGGCGCCAAAGGGGCCTTGCGCAGCGCGCTCGGGATCCACATGCAGCCATTGGTGGTCGCCCGTGGCCTCGGCGAAGCCGTCGATGCGCTCCTGCGTGATGACGGTCCAGGCGCTGTGGCCCAGGTGCTCGCCGACGGCGCTCATCAGCGCCTCGGCGGAATTGAATATTCGTGTCATGGCTCTCCTTGCCTCGCTTCTTGCCTGTTGCGGGGTTCCTGCTCCGCACCGGCCACTGGTTATCTCCCGTGCCAGTCGCCGATCTCCATCGCCGGTTTGCTCCCCTCTCCCCAACCCTCTCCCCATGAGGGGAGAGGGAGCGACAGCCGTCGTCATGCCAGACGGCTTTGGCGCATCCTGCCGGCTTCGGCTAATGCCTCTGGTTTTCTCCCCAACCGCCGCTACGCCCGCTGACTGCTGACAGGCAACACTTCGCCCGTCATATACGACGCATAGTCGCTAGCCAGGAACACCATCACATTCGCCACCTCCCACACCTCGGCCGCCCGCCCGAACGCCTCGCGCGAGGCCAGGTCCCGCAGCAGGTCCGCCGGCGCTGATTTCCGCAGGAAATCGTGCAAGGCGATACTCGGCGCCACCGCATTGATGCGCACGCCAAACTCCGCAGCCTCCACCGCGCTGCAGCGTGTCAGCGCCATCACGCCAGCCTTGGCTGCGGCATAGTGGGCCTGCTCCTTCTGCGCCCGCCAGCCCAGCACCGAAGCGTTGTTGACGATGACCCCGCGCCGGCGCGCCTGCATATGCGGCAGCATGGCCCGCGTCATGCGGAAGGTGCCGGTAAGCGTAATGTCGAGCACCCGCGACCATTCGGCATCGTCCATCTCGACTATGCGGCGCGACCCGCCCAGCCCGGCGTTGTTGATCAGCACATCGGTGCCGCCCAGGGCCTCCTCGGCCACC
Organism: Cupriavidus sp. 01L46; assembly: GCF_056399905.1. Classification (NCBI taxonomy): domain Bacteria; kingdom Pseudomonadati; phylum Pseudomonadota; class Betaproteobacteria; order Burkholderiales; family Burkholderiaceae; genus Cupriavidus; species Cupriavidus sp. 01L46. The sequence goes on along the minus strand of NZ_JBFTSF010000082.1, from coordinate 13,139 downwards.
GCCACCAGGGACCGCACCTGGGCCTGGTCGGAGACGTCGCAAAGCTGGCCATGGATCGCCTGCAAGCCGGTCTCGGCGCGCAGGGTTGCCACTGCCTCGCTGAGCCGCTTCTCGTGGATGTCGGAGATCATCAGCGCGCGGCAGCCCTCCTCCGCGCAGCGGCGGGCGGCGGCAAAACCGATGCCCGCGCCGGCGGCGGCGGTGATCAGCACGCTCTTGCCGGCCAGCAGCTGGTGGCCCGCCACATAGGCCGGCGGGGGGAGCGGGGTGCCGGCCGCGGCCGGTTGCTTGTCTGCCATTTCAGTCATGACTGTCCTCTGGCCTCGCGGGGCATGCACAGCCCGCGCTCGGCGATGATGTTGAGCTGGATTTCGTTGGTACCGGCGTAGATGGTGTCGGCGCGCGAGAACAGCGCCATTTGCTGCAGGCGCGTGCGGCGCACGTCCGCTTCGTCGATCCGGTTGGCGTCGGGGCCGAGCACGTCGAGCGCGAGCTGGCCCAGGTCGCGATGCCAGTTCGACCAGTAGTACTTGTAGATCAGGGTCTCGCGCTGCAGCGCCGCGCTGGCATCGCCGGCACCGCCCTCGCCGCCTTCCAGCATGCGCAGCGCGTTGTAGCGCATCACCCGCAGGCCGGCCCAGGCGCGCGCCATGCGCTGGCGCAGCGGCGCGTCCTGCCAGGCGCCGTTCGCGCGCGCGGCCTCGGTGATCCAGCCCAGCTCGTGGGTGAACTGCATTTGCTGGCCCAGGGTGGAGATGCCGCGCTCGAAGCCCAGCAGCGCCATGGCGATGCGCCAGCCGTCGCCCGGCGCGCCCAGCACATCGCCGGCGGCGGCGCGCGCGCCATCGAAGAACACCTCGTTGAACTCCACGCCGCCACCCATCTGGCGGATCGGGCGGATCTCCACACCCGGCTGCGCCAGCGGCATCAGCAGGAAGACCAGGCCCTTGTTGCCGCGCGACGCCGGATCGCAGCGCGCCAGCACGAAGATCCAGTCCGACTCGTGGGCCAGCGAGGTCCACACCTTCTGCCCGCTCACGCGCCAGTCCCCGGTGACCGGATCGCGCTCGGCGCGGGTGCGCACATTGGCGAGATCCGAGCCAGCGCCCGGCTCCGAGTAGCCCTGGCACCAGAACTCGGTGCCGTTGCGGATGCCTGGCAGGAAGCGGGCCTTCTGCGCCTCGCTGCCGAAGGCGATCAGCGTGGGACCGATCAGCCCTTCGCCAATATGGCCCATGCGGCCGGGGCCGCCGGCACGCGCGTACTCCTCCTGGAAGATCACCTGCGACATCACCGGCAAGCCGCGCCCGCCGTGCGCCTGCGGCCAGCCCACGCAGGTCCAGCCGCCTTCGGCCAGGCGGCGCTCCCAGGCTTTGCGCAGCCCGGGATGTGCCTCTTCGTCGCCGGGCCCGCCGCGATGCCTCAGGCAGTCGAATTCGCCGCGCAGGTTGGCGGACATCCAGTCCGCCACCTCCGCGCGAAGTTGCGCTTCCCCGGCGAAGGCATTTTGGTTTTCCATCGAATCCATGCTTATCCTTGCGCTGCTGATATGGCTCATGCGGCCAACAGGCCGTCGGCGATCCGGGCGAGCGCGGCGGCAGCGCCCCCCAGCCAGCTGCCGGCGGCTTGCGCGCGCTTGAAATAGAGCTGGGGGTCGTACTCCCAGGTAAAACCCACGCCGCCGTGCAACTGGATGGCCTCCTGGGCACAGAAGCCGAAGGCGTCGCCGGCGGCAACGCGCGCCGCGGCAACATCGAGCCTGGCTGCGTCGATCCTGCCGCCTGCCGCGGCTGCCTGCCAGGCGCGCGCGGCGCCGTGCACCGCGGAGCGCGCCGCCTCCACCGCCACCATCATCTGCGCGCAGCGGTGCTTGACGGCCTGGAAGGAAGCGATCGTCCGGCCAAACTGGATGCGCTCGGCGGCATAGGCCACGGTGAGGTCAAGGCATTGCTGGGCGCCGCCGAGCTGCTCGGCGGCGAGCATCAGGCTGCCGTGCCACATGGCGGCGCCCACGCCCACCGCTACCCCGGCGCCTTGCGCCAGGCAAGCCTTRGCCTCCACGCGCAGCCCGTCGAAGACGAGATCGGCCAGCGGGCGGGTACGGTCCAGCACGTCCAGCTGGCGCAGCCCGAAGCCTGGCTGGCCTGCCAGCGCTGCCGTTTGCAGCAAGAACAGCGCCGGCTGCCCTGCCGCGTCGCCGGACAGGCGCGCGGGCACCAGCAGCCAGTCCGCGCCGACGGCGTCGAACACCTGCGCAACCTGCCCGTCCAGCACGAAGCCGTCCCCAGCCGAGGCGGCAGTGACGGTCAGCGCATCGGCATCGAGCACGCCTTGCGCGCCGGGCGCCATCCAGGCAGGCAAGGCGAGCGCGGCCCGTGCCTCGCCCTGCGCCAGCCGCGCCAGCCACGGCGCGGCGGCCTCTGGCGCAAGGCTGCCCGCCAGCGCCGGGGCCGCCAGGCAGATGGCCGACCAGTACGGCACGCAGGCCAGCCGCTGGCCCATCTGCTCCATCAGCAGCGCCAGCTCGACGGCGCCCAGCCCGGCGCCACCGGCCGCCTCCGGCAAGGCGATGCCGCACCAGCCCAGCTCGCCGGCCATTTCCCGCCAGAGGGCGGTGTCATGGCCGTCCCGCGCCGCGCCCGCAACCGCATCCACCACCCGCCGGACCGCCGCCGAATCGCTGCGCACGGCCAGGAAATCGCGCGCGGTGTCGCGGATCATTTGTTGTTCCAGGGAGAGCGTGAAGCGCATCGTCCGTCCTCGCCTCAGGCGCCGTAGACGCGTTGCGCGGGCTCGGCGCGGGCGAGCAGCGCGTCGATCGCGCCCCCCAGCTCGGCCGCTTGCCAGCGCGCGCCCTTGTCGGCGCTCACGCCGGTTCGCCAGCCGTCCGCCACCGCCACCATGCCGCCCGCCGCCTCGAACACGCGGCCGGTGACATGGCGCGAGGCCGGGCTGCCGAGCCAGACCACCAGCGGCGCGATATTGGCCGGGTCGTAGTAGTCGAAGCCTTCGGCCGGCGCTTTCATCATCTCCGCAAATACGCCTTCGGTCATGCCGGTGCGGGCCGCCGGCGCGAGCGCATTGGCGGTGATGTCATAGCGCTCCAGTTCCGCGGCCTGCACCAGGGTCAGCGCGGCAATGCCGGCCTTGGCGGCGGCGTAGTTGGACTGGCCCACCGAGCCTTGCAGCCCCGCGCCGGAGCTGGTGTTGACGATGCGCGCATCGACCGGCCGCCCGGCCTTGGCCGCGTCGCGCCAGCGCCGGGCCAGCAGGTTGGCCAGGCAGAAGTGGCCGCGCAGGTGCACGCGCATCACATCGTCCCAGTCCGCCTCGCTCAGGCTGACGAACATGCGGTCGCGGCAGATGCCGGCGTTGTTGACCAGCACGTGCACCTCGCCGAAGGCCGCCAGCGCGGCATCGACGATGCGCTGGGCCGTGGCCAGTTGCGTGATGTCGTCGTCGCTGGCGAGCGCCTGCCCACCTTGCGCGCGGATCTGCACGCATACCGCCTCGGCCGCCTCGCGGCGAATATCGTTGACCACCACGCTGGCGCCTTCGGCGGCGAAGGCCAGCGCGTAGGCGCGCCCCAGGCCGCCGCCAGCGCCGGTGATGATGACGGTCCGTCCGTCGCAGATTCCCATGTCGCTACTCCCCTTATCCGTTACTTGCGCCAATGCCCCGGGAACCCGGCTCACAGGCGCTCGATGATGGTGACGTTGGCCAGGCCGCCGCCCTCGCACATGGTCTGCAGGCCGTAGCGGCCGCCCGTGCGCTCCAGTTCGTGCAGCAGCGTGGTCATCAGCCGCGCGCCGGTAGCGCCCAGCGGATGCCCCAGCGCGATGGCGCCGCCGTTAGGGTTGGTGCGCTCGGCCGGGTAGCCGGTCTCGGCCAGCCAGGCCATCGCCACCGAGGCGAACGCCTCATTGATCTCCACCACGTCGATGTCTTCCCAGCGCAGGCCGCTGCGCGCAAGCGCGCGTTTCGTGGCGGGAATGGGCGCAGTCAGCATCCACAGCGGGTCGTCGCCCATCACGCTCATATGGGCGATACGCGCGCGCGGCGTCAGCCCGTAGCGCTTGAGCGCGTCTTCGGAGACCACCAGCAATGCCGCCGCCGCGTCCGCGGTCTGGCTGGACACGGCGGCGGTCAGTGCACTACCGGGCATCAGCGGTTCGAGCGATGCCATCTTGGCGAGCGTGGTATCGGGCCGTGGCGTTTCGTCGTGGACTACACCTTCGCAAGACACGATCTCGCGCTGGAAGCGGCCGCTCTCGATGGCCATGGCAGCGCGCTGGTGGCTTTGCAGCGCATAGACTTCCATCGCCTCGCGCGACAGCTTCCAGTGCTCGGCAATCCGCTGCGCGGCGTGGAACTGCGACACCGGCTGATCACCGAAGCGGGCCTGCCAGCCCCTGCTGCCGGAGAACGGATCGGAAAAGCCAAGCGCCTGCCCGGCCAGCATGGCCGACGAGATCGGGATCTGCGTCATGGTCTGCACGCCGCCGGCGACGACCACGTCCTGGTTGCCGCTCATCACCGCCTGCGCGGCGAAGTGCACGGCCTGTTGCGACGACCCGCACTGGCGATCCACGGTCACGCCGGGCACCGTAAGCGGCAACCCGGCGGCCAGCCAGGCGCTGCGGGCGATATTGCCGGCCAGCGGCCCGATGGTGTCGACGCAGCCGAACACCACGTCGTCGTACTCCGCGGCCGGGATGGCGTTGCGGCCCACCAGCTCGGCCAGCACGAAGCCGCCAAGGTCGGCCCCGTGCATATGCGCCAGGCCACCCTTGCGGCGTCCGGTCGGGGTGCGCAGCGCGTCGACGATATATGCGTCTCTCATGGTCATTCCGCCTGTCAAAGTGTTGATGCCAAGTTGGCTGTGGTGGCAAAGGTGGCAAAGGTGGCACCGGCGCCGATCGGCACGGCCCCCCCGAGGATGTGCGCGTCCACGCGCGCCTTGTGGAAGGCCCGGTCGCCCCAGCTATCGGCCAAGGCCCAGGCGCGCTTCATGAAGATCTGCAGGTCCAGCTCCCAGGTGTAGCCCATGGCGCCGTGCACCTGCATGGTGTGGCGTGCCGCGAGCAGCGCTGCGCGCGTGGCGGCCAGCAGCGCGTGCGACGTATGCAGCCCTGCGGTGCCATGGCCTTGCGCCAGCGTGCAGGCCGCGCGGTACACCACCGGCTTGGCGAATTCGTGCTGGATGGCGACATCCGCCAGCAGGTGCTTGAGCGCCTGGTTGGCGCCGATGGCCTTGCCGAACTGCTTGCGCTGGATGCTGTAGTCGATGGCGATATCCAGCATGCGCTGCGTCAGGCCGAGCATCTGCGCGGCGACGCCGAGCGCCCCGCGGTTGAACGCGGCTTCCCACACGGGCTTCGCGGCCGTCGCGGGCAACAGCAGGCTGCCGTCGTCCGGCGCCCAGCTGAGCGCGAAGAGCCGGCGTGAAGGATCAAGGCTCGTGTGCGCGGCGAGTGTCGCCTGCGCCGGCAGCACCAGGTGCAGCGCGCCGCTGTGCTCGCAGAGGATGGCGTCGGCGACATGGGCGTCGGCCACCATGGCTTGTCCCGGATGCGCCACCGCCACGCRCGCGCTGCCGTCCGCGATGCGGCGCAGCCAGCTTTCGCAGCGTTCGCGGATGCTTGCGTCCTGCGTGGCGGCGTGGCAGTCCGACAGCATGCCGGCCGCCACCAGCGCGGTGTCCAGCAACGGCTCGGCGAGGGCGAAGTAGCCGCACTCCTGCGCCAGCGGCGCCCATTCGGTTTCCGACAGGCCCAGGCCGCCGCAAGCCTCCGGCACCAGCACGGCCGTCAGGCCCTGCCCGGCCAGCCGCTGCCAAAGCGCATCGGAGCGGCCGCTTGCGCTGCTCCATTGTTCCCGCGCCAGTTCCGGCGTCATTTCGATCATCAGGAAGCGCCTGATCGAATCGACGAACTGTTGCTGCTCTTCGTTAAATGCGAATTCCATCGTGGTTCACGGTTGGGTCGGGGACGATGCCGGACGGTCTGCCGCCGCGCGCTCAGGCGCGCGGCATCCCCAGCATGCGTTCGGCGACGATGTTGCGCTGGATCTCATTGGTGCCCGCGTAGATCGGTCCGGCCTGCGCGAACAGGAAGCCGTCCAGCCAGGCACCGAGCGTGCCTTGCACCGCGTCTTGCGCGGGCACCAGCTCGCCCCGCTGGCCGAGGATCGCCAGCKCGGTTTCGTGCATGCGGATATCCAGCTCGGACCAGAACACCTTGTTGGTGCTGGACTCCGCGCCGATCTGTCCGCCCTTGACCAGCCTGCTGGCGGTGGCGTAGGTGGATAGCGCATAGGCTTCGGCATCCATCCAGGCGCGCGTGACCGCTTCGCGCAATGAAGGATCGCGGTCGGCCTGCTCCCGATTCTCGAGATAGAGTTGCACCAGCGCCCGCGCGGTCTCCTGGAAGCGCGCCGGCGAGCGCAGCATCAGGCCGCGCTCGAAACCGGCCGTCGCCATCGCCACGTGCCAGCCCGCGCCCTCCGCCGCCAAGCGGTTCTCCGCCGGCACCCGCACATCGTCGAAAAAGATCTCGGCAAAGCCGGTCAGGCCATTGAGCTGGCGGATGGGCCGCACCGTGATGCCCGGCGTATCCAGCGGCATCAGCAGGAAGGTCAGGCCGTGGTGGCGCGACGAGCCGGGATCAGTGCGGAACAGGCCGAACAGCCAGTCGGCCCAGACCGCGCGAGTCGACCAGATCTTCTGCCCGTTGAGCACGTACTCGTCGCCCTGCCGGATGGCGGTGCAGCGGATCGCGGCCATGTCGGAGCCCGCGTTCGGCTCCGACCAGCCCTGCGCCCATACGTGCTCGCCGGCGGCCATGCGCGGCAGGAAACGCGCCTTCTGCTCCGGCGTGCCGAACTCCATCAAGGTCGGCCCGAGCAGGAAGATGCCGTTCTGGTTGACGCGCATCGGCGCGCCAGCCCGCCAGTACTCCTCCTCGAAGATCAGCCATTCGATCAGGTCGCAGCCGCGTCCGCCCAGTTCCTTGGGCCAGGTGACCATGCTCCAGCGCCCCTCGTACAGGGTGCGCTCCCAGTCGCGATGCTGCGCGAAGCCTTCGGCGGTGTCGAAGCTGGCCAGCGGTGCGCGCGGCGCGCGCTCGGCCAGCCAGGCACGGATCTCGGCGCGGAGGGCCTGCTGGCGTTCGGTGTATTCGAGATGCATCTGGCAACCTCAGGCGTTGACGGTGGGAGCCTGCGCCGCGAAGCGCGCCTCGCGCCCTTCCACGAAGGCGGCACGCGCCTCGTCGGAATCCGCGCTCATATAGGCTTGCAGCGTGAAGCCCTGCTCCCAGCGGTACTTGTCCTCGAGGTTGCCATCCTCCACGCCGTTGAGCGCCTCCTTGGCCAGGCGCACCATGGCCGGGCTCTTCTGCGCGATCCGCCGCGCCATCTCCAGTGCGGTATCGCGCAACGCCGTGCGCGGCACCACCCGCTCCACCGCGCCCAGGCGGTAGGCTTCGGCGGCGTCGATCATGTCGCCGGTGAAATACATCGCCCGCACTTTCTGCACGCCAAACATGCGCTGCAGGTGAGCACCGCCACCCATGGCGCCACGGTCGATCTCCGGCACGCCGAAGCGCGCGCACTCGGCGGCAATCAGGATGTCGGCCGCCCCACAGATACCGATGCCGCCGCCGAGCACGAAGCCATGCACCGCCGCGATAACAGGCTTTGGATTGCAGTGGACCGCGCGGAAGGTGGCATAGTTGCCGGCATTGACCTCCACGATGCGCTGCGGGTGGGCCGCCAGCTCCTTGATGTCGACCCCTGCGCAGAAGCCGCGCCCCTCGCCGCGCAGCACGATCACGCGCACGGCGTCATCCCTGCCGAGCCGCTCGATGGCCGCCGCCAGCGCATGCCAGCCCGCGCTGTCCAGCGCGTTTACCGGCGGATGGGCGATGGCCAGTTCCGCCACGCCGTCCCGCACCTCGATGTGGAAGGGCTGGGTACCGTCCTGCGCTACAGGCTCGCTTGATTTCGTCGTTGTCATGAACGTCTGCCTTCAATGGATGGCTTGGATGGGGGTGCGGTGGTCCGGCCTTGCGCTGGCCGGCTCGGCCAGATTGCCTTCCGGCGCCTGCCCCGCCAGGGCGGCCAGGCGCGCCTGGGCCTGCGCGGCGATGCGGGCAACGATCTGCTCGCAGGATTCAATGGCGCCAATGGCCGCCGCGGCCTGTCCGCTCGGCAGCACGCCTTCGTCGGGATGGCCCTCTACCATGGCGCGCTGGATCAGCACTGGCGCGTTGGCCGCCATCAGCGTTTGCGCCGTGGTGTAGTCATGCTGGCGCAGCGCTCGCCAGCCAACCGCCAGCATCTGCGCGAGCCCCATGCCGCTGTGCCGGCGCCACTGGCGGGCGGTGGCCAGCGCCATCAGCGTGCGGCGCAGCGGTCCGGCCTGCTCCAGCGCCAGCAGCAGGCGGTTGTCGATCATCCGCTGCGGCAAGCCGTCGATGGCAAGCGAAACGCGGATCTGCGCCGCGTCCCGGACGGCCACGTAGCGCGCCAGCGTCTGCGCCGGCACCGGCGACTCGCTGGACATCAGGAAGCGCGTGCCCATGGCGATGCCCGCCGCGCCGTAGGCCAGCGCCGCCGCCAGCCCACGGCCGTCGAAAAAGCCGCCCGCAGCCACCACCGGCACCGCCACCTTGTCCAGCACTTGCGGCAGCAGCAGCGTGGTGGGCGTGCCACCCGTATGCCCGCCGCCCTCGCCGCCCTGGACGGTCACCACGTCGGCGCCCAGCTCCACGGCCTTGGCGGCGTGCTTGGCCGCGCCCACGGTCGGCATGCACACCACGCCAGCGGCCTTGAGCCGGCCGATCATCGCCGCATCCGGCCCGCGCCCGTAGCTGACCGCGCGCAGCCGGTGGCGGATGGCCATCTCGACCACTTCGTCGGCGTTGGGCTGGAACATATGGAAGTTGATGCCGAAGGGCTGGCCGGTGAGCGCCTTCACCCGCAGGATCTCTTGCTCGACTTCGCCCGGCTCGATGGTGGCGCCGGCCAGGAAGCCGAAGGCCCCGGCACTGCTGGTGGCGGCCACCAGGCGGGCATCGGCCACCCAGCCCATCGCGGTCTGCACGATCGGGTAGCGGCAACCCAGCAAGTCGCACAGCACGGTATGCAAGGGCGCGCCGCTCATGCCGCCTTCTCCTCGCCGGTGCGTTGCGATGCCGCCATGGCGCGTGCGTCGAAGCCGCCCAGCTTGTCGCCGCTGACCAGTTCGTTGTGCGCGTGGGCGAAGTGGTGCCAGGCAAAGGCGGCATCCATGGCCGCGCGCTTGCCCTGCAGTTCTTCAACGTAATTGATGGCCTGCTTGGTGAGGCTCAAGCCCAGCCGCGGCATCTGCGCGATCTTGGCTGCCATGCCCTGCACGGTGGCATCCAGCGCCTCGCGCGGGACCACGCGATTGACCATGCCCATCTGGTAAGCGCGCTGGGCATCCATGCGCTCGCCCATGAAGAGAAATTCCTTGGCGATGCGCGGATTTAGCTCGTAGGCGTGAGCGAAATACTCCACACCCGGAATGCCCATGCGCACCACCGGATCGGCGAAGAAGGCGTCGTCCGACGCCACGATCAGGTCGCACACCCAGGCCAGCATCAGGCCGCCGGCAATGCAGGCACCGTGCACCATGGCGATGGTCGGCTTGGGCAGGTCGCGCCAGCGCCGGCACATGCCGAGGTAGACCTCCTGCTCACGGGTGTAAAGCATCTCGCCGCCCGGCTTGCCCACATGGTCGGGCCAAAGCGAAACGCGGTCGAATGACTCGCCGATGTCGCGCCCCGGCGTGCCGATATCGTGCCCGGCCGAGAAATGCTTGCCGGCGCCGCGCAGGATCACGACCTTGACCGCATCGTCGGCAGCCGCGCGCCGGAACGCCTCGTCCAACGCGTAGGTCATCTTAGAGTTCTGCGCGTTGTGGTACTGCGGCCGGTTCATGGTGACGGTGGCCACGCCGTCGGCCGCCTCAAAGAGCACCTCGGCGTTGGGGCCCAGCCCGAGGGATTCGGTGGCTTGCGATGACATGGTGTTCCTCACGCGGTGCGAACGGCCGGGTTTTCGCGCACGATGGTGGCGCGCAGGTTGTGCGGATCGAGCCGGACGATGACGGCCAACTCCTCCGCGGTGGGCGCCGCGGTCTGCGGCAGTATTTCGCCGGAAGCGTTGGCCAGTGCGAAGCCTGTGGCCGCCCGCAMCTGCTCCAGGCTCACGCCGGGATGCAGCGAGCGCACGCGGACGGCGTGATCGGGACCGGTGAAGTCCATCACGCACAGGTCGGTCACGATCACCCGCAGGTCGACAAAGCTGCGCATGCCTTCGATCTGGCGCGCCGGGTTATAGCCCACGCTGCACACCATATCGACCTCGCCGGCGACAAAGGCGCGCGGGCTGTGCGCCGGCACAAAGAAGGAGTTGGCATGGTGGATGCTGTTGCCGGGAAAGCCGCGTGCGCCGAGCAACTGCTTCTTTGGTTGCGCATGGGTGCCGCCGAGCATGGAGATGTTGGCCTGGCCGAAGCGGTCGATCTGGGTGGGCATCACCAGCGCATGCCGGCGCCCGCCCCACAGGCAGTCGAATACGCGCGCGTAGCCCATCCAGCCGCTGGCGCGCACCTTGAAGCCCGGCTCGCGGCGCCCCAGCGGCACCGGCTCTTCCACCAGGTAGGCTTCGCCGTCGGTCAGCATCAGGCCAGGGTTGTGCAGCAACCGGGCCAGCCCGGCCGCGATGCGCGGGCCGGTGCCGATGCCGGTGGCCATGACCTCGCCGTCGTCGCGCCAGGCGCGGGCAGCGGCGGCGATCATCAGTTCGGCGAGAGTGAATTGTTGAGTGGCGCTCACGATGGCTCCTTCTCCTTGTGACGGGTTCAAAGGACCGGCAACGGCAGGTCCAGCACGTGGCCCATGCCACCGATCTTGTCCAGGTAGCCGGCTTCGGTGGCGCCGATCACGTCCTTGCGGTAGGTGGCGAAGCCCGCCTCCTGCTCGGCGCTGGCGCAGTAGGCCTTCAACTGCGGCAGGTCAAAGCCATAGGCAGGCCCGCAGGAAGTGGGATGCGCGCCGCCCGGCGCGTGCACCACGCCGCTCACAAGCGCGCGCTCGAAGGGGTTGTTGCGCGCCCGCGCGAGGTCTTCGTCCTCCAGGCGGTCGTGCAGGACCTCGCAGCTCACATAGCACTGGCCCGCCGCCCGCGCGAACCATTCGTCGAAGAAGGGATCAGGGCCGTCGATACGGGTGTTGYCCAGCACATCGCTCTCGTTGACGTGCAGCAGCGCGGCGTCCAGCGGGATGGCCGGCATCGCCAGCAGCACCTCGCCATCGGCGTAGGGCGAGCGGACGGTCCTGAGGAGGGGGTTGCAAGCCAGCACGTCGGTCCCGAGCCCGGCGCGCGTCGGCAGGAACGGCAGGCGCGCGGCAGCGGCGCGCAGGCCGAGCTGCAACATCCCCTCGTCGAGTTCCCATACGTCGATTTCCCCGCGCTCGCGGGCCGCGCGGAAATGCGGCTCCAGCGGGATCACGTCGAGCGAGACGAAGCCGAACACCACCTTGCGCACCTTGCCGGCAGCGCACAGCATGCCGACTTCCGGGCCGCCGTAGGCCACCACGGTGAGATCCTTCAGCGGTGAGCGCAGGATTTCCCGCACCAGCGCCATCGGCTTGCGGCGTGGGCCCCAGCCGCCGATGCCGATGGTCATGCCATCGGCGAGGCGGCCGACCACTTCGGCCGCGGTCATGGTCTTGTCCAGAGTCTTGAGCATAGTTCTAGCGATATCCGATGCTGAAATCGTGGCCCCACAGGCTGACCCGGGTGGCCTCGTAGGCGGCGTGCTGGCTCCAGTCGACCACCAGCCCGCCATAGCCGTACTCGAGGTCGAAGCCGCCGGGCGTCTTCATGTAGAAGGAAACAACGCGATCGTTGCAGTGCTGGCCCAGCGTGGCTGAGAGCGCCACGCCGTGCTGCTGCGCGCGGTCTAGCGCGCGGCCCACCTCGGTCATGTCCTGCACCTCGGCCATCACATGGATGCAGCCGCTGGGCGCGGGCGCCTCGAAGATGGCCAGGCTGTGGTGCCGCCCGTTGCCGCAATGCAGGAAGTGGATGCGCTTCTCCGGCTCCGCCGGATCCGTGGTGAAGCGCGCACGGAAGATATCCGACAGGCCGAAACCCATCACGTCGCGCAGGAAGGCATAGGTTTCGTCAAAGGCCGGAGCCGGCAGCACCGAGTGCCCCGCGCCCAGCGGATCGGTGACGAAGCGCGACACGCCGATGGGTGAGACAAAGCGCAGGAAATCCGAACGCATGCCCCAGAAGATCTCGTGCCGGTTGCCGGAAGGATCGGCGAACCAGGCCATGGCCCCCGCGCGCCGCTGGATGCGCTCGGTCTCGCTGGCATACGTGACCTCCACGTTGGCTGCCCGCAACGTGGCGAGCGCGTGGTTGAAGGCCGCCTCGCCGGCCAGCTCCCAGCCCGATGCCAGGTAGCGGTCCTGCTTGCCGGGCACGATCAGGTAGCGGTAGTCGCGCTCGTCCATCTTGAGGTAGAGCGCGCCATGGGGCGCGTTGGTGCACGCCATGCCGAGCACTTGCTCGCCGTAGTGGCGCCAGCGTTCGGTGTCGGTGGACTCGACCACGATATAGCCGAGCGCTCGGATGTCCATCATGCTGCCTCCTCGCTGTTCTTGGAATTCATTTGCTGCCGGGTTGGGTGCGGCAGGTTTGTGAAGCCATTGTTCAGCGGAAGCGGGATGTGAACATCGTCTGTTGGGACTAGCCAGGTGGGATTGATTTGCGGTCACTAGCCCCGCTGACGCGGGGGACGCTTTTTTGGGCGGGGTTTTTCTGCTTCTAGCTGCTGTCGCAGGCAAGTGTGGGTGGGCGGTGTTTTAGCGCTTCTAGCTGCTGGCGCGGCTGTACGGGGTTGGCCGTTTTAGAACGTGTGAGATGTCACTTCTCTTTACTCGTAAAGAGAAGATGGTATGAACGCGCCCCGTCCCCGCAGTGGAGCGCGAGGTGGCGAGACGGTAGTGTGGGTCAGGCAGAAAAGAGTCTGATGAGAGGGGGGGGCCTCCRGACCGAACGGCATCGCAATGTGCCAGAGTGGAAGATGTCACCACCAC
>NZ_JBFTSF010000081.1:0-30012 GCF_056399905.1 Cupriavidus sp. 01L46 | reverse complement strand
GAACACCAGCAGGCAAAACGTGCCGAGCGCTTCGCCGGCGGCGCTGCGCATGAGGTAGCAGCGATAGTGCGGCATCGCCTTGAGCTGGGCGAACAGTGCACGCATGCGCTGCAACGGCAGCGGCGTCTCGTTGTCCATTTCGGAGAGCAAGGCGGCAACCTGCAGCAGTTCGGCATCGGTGCCGGTCACTTCGTGCAGGGTCGGGCCGCCGCCGGTGCGGCGTGCATCTGGCAGGTCCATGCGGATATCGGTTTCGAGTGAGGTTGCAGAGGTGCGATGCGGGTCAGGGAGCACGCCGCAGGCAGCGCGCTACCATCGGCAGGTAGTACTCCAGCGGCGGCGTGGCAAGGCCGACGACCTTGGCCAGGTCGTCGTAGCGGCGCAGGCGCACGGCTGCCGGCCCGTGGGGATGGGCGACGAAAGCCTCCGCCTGGGCCGCGTCAAAGGGGCCGCCCTGCAGTGCCAGGCTGTGTTGCGAGGCTGGCGACAGGATCGCCTGGTAGCCCGGCACGGTAGCGCACAGGTAGCGCTTGGCGGCCACATGCATGCGCACCGGCTCGGTCACCTCCGGCCCAAACCCGACCGCCAGCAGGTCGGCGCCGACTTCCTGGTGGCGCATATCGGTGGTGCTGTCCTCGGACATCACGAGGTGGCCAAGGTCGTGCAGCAGGCTGGCGACGATCAGCGGCTCGGGGTCGCCGGCCTGCTCGGCTAGTTGCGCGCACTGCAGCGCATGCTCGGTCTGGGTGATGGCCTCGCCGCCGTAGAAGGCGGTGCCGTGGCCGGAGAAGAGGATTTCGATGCGCCTGAGGATGGTCATGATGATTTGTKTGTGCGGGCTGATGTCGTGAGGCAGATTGAGGTGGCTTGAGGCGGCTTGGGACCGCTGTCAAACCAGCGCCTTGCGGATCCGGGCGGACAACAAATCGATAAGCGTGACAAAGCCAACGATGATGATGATCACCGCGCAGGTCTCGGCATACTGGAAGCTGCGGATGATCTCCCACAGCACGGTGCCGATGCCGCCCGCGCCGACGATGCCAAGCACCGTGGCCGAGCGCACATTGGATTCGAAGCGGTACAGCGCATAGGAGATCCACAGCGGCAGCACCTGCGGGATCACGCCATAGACCACCTCTTCGAGTGCGTTGGCGCCGGTGGCGCGCACGCCTTCCACGGGGCGCGGGTCGATGGCCTCCACGGCTTCCGAGAACAGCTTGGCGAGCACGCCGGTGGTGTGCACCCACAGCGCGAGCACGCCGGCGAAGGGGCCCAGCCCCACCGCCACGATAAACAGCATGGCGAACACCATCTCATTGATGGCGCGGCAGGCATCCATCACGCGGCGCATCGGCTGGTAGACCCAGGCCGGCACGATGTTGGCGGAACACGCCAGGCCTAGCGGCACGGCAAACACGATGGACAGGAAGGTACCCCAGATTGCGATCTGCACGGTCACCAGCATCTCGTCCAGGTAGATGCGCCAGTCACGGAAGCTGGGCGGAAAGAAGTCAGCAGCGAATTTCGCCATGTTGCCCGAGTCCCTCCACAGGTCGAGCGGACGCATGTCGGCGCCCTGCCACGACATGACCAGCAAGGCGAGCACCACCGCCCAGACGAACATGACAGGCAGGCTGGCACGCGGCGGACGAACGGCACGAGGCGGAGTGGCTGGGATCATGGTGGGGTTGGCGGGAGGATGCATGAATACTTGGGCGAAAGCGAAGATGAGGCGGCGGTGTGCGGCCCGCCCCGGCTTTGGGGCGGGCCGACGATGGGCGCGTTACTGCGCGCTGGCGGCGATCTTGTCGAGCTCAGCCAGCTTGCTGCTCAGGTCGGCAAGGCGCTTTTCCTTGTCCGGCGCGGCCATCGTGGTGTCGGACTCGATCTTGGTCTTCTCGCGGGCCAGCTCGATCTGGCGGATCGGCACCAGCTGCTTGTCGTTGGACGCACGGAAACCCTGGTAGGTCAGCTTGGCAAGGTTCTCTTTCTCGCGCGCGGCGTCGGCACCCTTGCCATAGTTCACGAAGAAGGTCTGTACCTTGGCCTTGACATCGGCCGGCAGGTCCTTGCGGTAGACCAGCGGATCCGCCGGGATCAGCGGCGACTTCCACAGCACGCGCACCTGGTCATAGGCGTTTTTTCCGGTGTTGATGCGGTAGCGCTCCATGTTCTCGGTGTTGTTGACCGCCACGTCGACCTGCTTGTTCAGCACCGACAGCAGGTTGGTTTCGTGGTTGCTCACGCGCACCGTCTTGAAGAAGGTCTTCGGCTCGATCTTGTGGGCGCCCCACAGGTAGTGGCCCGGCACGGCGGTGCCCGAGGTGGAGTTCGGATCGCCCGCGCCGTAGCTCAGCGACTTGCCTTGCTTGAGCACATCGTCCAGCGTCTTGAGGTTGCTGTCCTTGTTGACGATCAGGAGCGACCAGTAGCCKGGGTTGCCGTCCTTGTCGATCACCGAGGCGAACACCTCGCCGTTGGCGCGGTCCACCGCTTCGATGGCGGACTTGTTGCCGAACCAGGCAATCTGCACCTTGTTGAAGCGCATGGCTTCGATGATGCCAGCGTAGTCGGAGGCGAAGAACGGCTTGACCTGCACGCCCAGCTGCTTGCCCAGGTCATCGATCACCGGCTGCCAGGCGGACTTCAGGTTGGACGAGGTTTCCGTCGAGATGAAGCCCATATTGAGGACCTTGCCTTCCTGGGCAAAGGCGGGCAACGAGAGCGCGCCAGCGGCGCTCGTGACGATCAGGGCGAAAAGGGTTCTGCGCAGCATGAGGGAACTCCGAGGAAAAGCCTTGTTGGGGGTGCTTGCGGGAAACATTGCGAAGAAATCCAGGGTCAGTCAGGCCGCCGCCAGGCCGCCGTGCAGCATGGCGGGCGCGGCAACCTCCAGCCCCGCGCCGTCGGGCAGCAGCTCGGCGGCCTCCGTGCCATACAGCTCGCGCAGCATGGCCGGGGTCAGCGCCGCGGACAGGCCGTCGTAGACCACTTTGCCGTGGCGCAGCGCGACCACACGCGGGCAATAGCGCATCGCCACATCCACCTGGTGCAGCGACACCACCACCGCCACGCGGCGCGCTCGGTTGATCTGCGCCAGCAACTCCATCACGCGCCGCGCGGATTCGGGATCTAGCGAAGCGATCGGCTCGTCAGCCAGGATCACCCGCGCGTTTTGCACCAGCGTGCGGGCAATGGCCGCGCGCTGCTGCTGGCCGCCCGACAAGGTGGAGGCCCGCCTAAAGGCATAGTCGTCTATACCAACCTGGGCAAGTGCTTCGAGCCCTGCGTCGATCTCACCGACATGGAAGAAGCGGGTCAGGCTGCGCCACAGCGGCACGCGCGGCAGCATGCCGGTCAACACGTTCGTGATCACCGGCAGGCGGCCCACCAGGTTGAACTGCTGGAATACAAAACCAATTTCTGCCCTTGCCGCGCGCACATCGCGCGCCAGCCGGCCGCCTTGCTGGATGCCCCGGCCATTGACCAGCACCTCGCCGGCGCCGCCCGCATCGGCAGCGATAAACCCCGCCACGTGGCGCAGCAACGTGGACTTGCCCGAGCCCGAGGCACCCAGCAGCGCCACCATTTCACCAGGGGCTACGGCAAGGCTCACGTTATCCAGCGCCTTGCGTCCCGCCTGGAACGACTTGGACAGGCCGCGCACTTCAATCGCATGCGTCATCCCACACTCCTTGCATCAACAGTGAGCGCATTCTGGGTGGCGCGGATGACAAAACGATGAAGGTTGGAGAGCAATCTCGAATTGGGAGGCGCGCATGGCCAGCCGCCTGCACCAAGTGGCCTTGAGCCGACCTCTCTGCCGGGCCGGCGGGCCGGCGGACCGCAGAGGCTGCTGGGCGCGCTGGGGGTGCTGTGGCGGCCCACCCGGCGAGCGGCGGGATACTGCCAGGCGCTGCTGACGCTTGCGGTCACGCCGGCCAATGTCTACATGTGGCAGCACCCCGAGCTGTTCCCGAAGATTCCGCCGAGCCCACTGGGTATCCGCCTGGTGGTGCAGGTGTTGTTGCTGGTGTGCATCTTGTGGAGCACGAGCCGGCAGGATGATGCAGTTGCTACGCAAGATGGGGACGGCGAACCATAGGCCGGGGCAAAACAAGGTGACCGCTATCGCCTCACACCAGCCCGGCGATAAGCCTCACTCTTGTCCCATCGTCCAACAGCGAGCACCAGCACAGTGACGGTACGATCGTTCACCTCGTACACCAGTCGGTACCCGGCATCGCGCAGCTTGATCTTGTACACGTCCTTCATGTCCTTGCCGCTGAGCTTGGCAGACTGCACCCGGGGTTCGGCCAGACGTTTCTCGAGCTGCTTTCGAAACTGATCCTTGATCGACGCATCGAGCTTCTTCCATTCCTTCAAGGCGTCTTCGTGAAAGGCAAGCTCATAACTCATCCAGCGACACCTTTACGGCCTTCCCGCCGCGACGCTGCCGAACGATTTCCGCAAGCTCGATGTCCTCGAGCCTGTCCATGAGTGCTTCGAAAGCCTGGGCGGGAACCAGGTATGCGGCCGGGCGATTGTGATTGAGGACTGCTACGGGCTCGTTCCCGGCCTCCTCAATGATGGCACCGGGGTTGCGGCGAAGGTCCGTGATGCTTACGGTCGCGGTAGCGTAGATGGCGCGTGTGACAGTCATATCTTTGGCTTGGCCTGTGTAGCGAGTTGCAATCGGACTGCATGGACAGGCTTGCAGTCCGTTTATTAGCCGTAATAAAGCACACAATTTAGCATAAAATTTGGGTATTTTTTATGTTATCGATCCGTCACTGGAAGCCGGGCGGCCCGAGACGTTCAATGTCCATGCTTGCGCGCCGTCGCAACCGCAAACGACTCACCCCCGCGCCCCATGCCTCCCCCTCACCGCCCGCCACGCACTCGCCACCACCAGCGAGCCCAGCCCGAGCGCAAGCCCAAGCAGGACGATGGCGCTCATGTGGTCGCGCACCAGCGGCACATTGCCGAAGAGAAAACCGCCAACCAGCAGCGACACCACCCACACCGTGGCGCCAGCACTCGCGGCCAGCGTGAAGCGCGTCGCGGACATGGCGGACACGCCCGCGACGAAGGGGGCAAAGGTGCGCACCACGGCGACGAAGGGGGACAGCAGCAAAGTCAGGCTGCCGTGGCGCTGGTAGAAGTCATGTGTCCTGCGCAGCGCGTCGCGGTTGATCCAGCGGTAGCCGCCGGTGAGCACACGAGACCCGATGGCTTTGCCGATGGCGTAGTTCAGCAGGCTGCCGGCCACCGCGGCGGCCAGCAGCACCGGCAGCAGGATCCATAGCTTGAGCGCGCCCGACGCGCAGAACGCGCCACAAAGGAACAGCAGCGGGTCGCCAGGCAGGAAGAACAGCGGCAACAGCCCGATCTCGCAGAACACGATGGCAAACAGGATGCCGTAGACCAAGGTGCCGTACTGCGCGATGGCAGGGCCGAGATGCTGGTCGAAATGCAGCAGCAACGGCAAGACTTGCGATGCTTCCATGCGTGCCCCCGATCTTGAAGCGATGGCTACAGTGTAGGCGCGCCCCGGCCGCCGGGCACTTCGGGCGGGTACGGTGCCCGGGCCGCTATGCCGATGACAAGCGGGAAATATGCCGAGAGGAGCCTTTCCCTGCGGCGCGCGCCCGCATAATATTGAGCACAACCCGCACAATCCGCGCAATCCGTACAACCATCTGCACCAACAACCCCAGGAAATGCCATGTCAAATTCCCAAGCCACCGCCCGAATCGGCCCGGTCGATGCCAACTACCTGGTGCACCTGCAGGCCGGCAGCCACGCGCTGGTCGGTGACGAGTCCGCCGGGCTGGGCGGCACGGACCAGGGCCCGCCGCCCTTTGCCTTCGTGCTGTCCGGTCTGGTGTCCTGCACCGCCATCACGCTGAAGATGTATATGCAGAGAAAACAATGGCCCGTGGCCGATGTGGAAGTCACGGCGGTCTTCCAGGGCAAGGACGAGGCACGCTTCATCCGGCGCGAAGTCCGGCTTAGCGGCGCGGAACTGGGCGAGGCCGAGCGCGAGCGGCTCGCGCAGATCTGCGAGCGCACGCCGGTGACGCTGTTCCTCAAGGGTGCATCGCGGATCGAGACAACCTTCCTCTGAGGAGGCCCAGGCAAAAACGGAAGGGACAGCCCGCAGGCCGCAGGCCACCGCTTCCGGTTCGTGCCGGCGCCTACCTGGCGGCAGTCTCCGCCAGATGGGTCCGCACCACCACCTCCGAATGCAGGGTCCGGTGGACTGGGCACTTGTCCGCGATCTCCAGCAGCGCCGTGCGCTGCGCCTCGTCCAGCGGGCCGCGCATGGTGATCTCCCGCTCGATCCACTCGATCTTGCCTTCGGTGGTGGAGCACTCCGCGCAATCGGTCGCGTGGATCTTCTCGTGGCGCAGCGTGACCGCCACGTGTTCCAGCGGCCAGCCCTTGCGGTCCGCATACATGCGCATGGTCATGGCGGTGCAGGCGCCCAGGCCCGCCAGCAGCAGGTCGTAGGGCGCGGGCCCGCCGTTGAGCCCGCCGAACGAAACCGGCTCGTCGGCCAGCAGGTGGTGCGGCCCGGCGGTGATGCGCTGCTGGTACCTGCCGGCATGGCTTTCCTCCACCCGCACCAGCCCTTCCTCGGCCACCGCGGCCGGCACATCCAGGGCATCGATGTCGAGGTAGCGCTGGCTCCATGCCGCGATGGTGTTGGCCACGTAAACGGCATCGGCCTTGCGCGTGAGCAGGTGATCGGCACGGTCGAGCGAGACGAAGCTCTTGGGATGCTTGGCGGCAATGAAGATCTGCGTGGCGTTATCGATGCCGACGGTGTCGTCCTGCGGCGCATGCATGACCAGCAGCGCCTTGCGCAGCTTGGCTACGCTATCGAGCAGCTTCTGCTCGGCCACGTCTTCGATGAACTGCCGCTTGATCTTGAACGCACGGCCGGCGAGCCGGACCTCGGCCTCTCCATCGGCCTCGATGCGCGCGGCCTGGTCGCCGAACAGGCCGACCACATGGCTCGGATCGCTCGGCGCGGCGATGGTGACGACCGCCTTGGCTTCAGGGATGCCGTGCGCGGCGCTGAGCACCGCCGCGCCGCCCAGGCTGTGGCCAATCAGCAAGGCCGGCGCCCGGTGATGCTGGCGCAGATAGTCCGCCGCCGCCAGCAGGTCGGCCACGTTGGACGAGAAATTGGTATTGGCGAAATCACCGCCGCTGCCGCCAAGGCCGGTGAAATCAAAGCGCAGCACGGCGATGCCGTGTGCCGTCAGCGCCTGCGCGATACGCGTCGCCGCCAGCACGTCCTTGCCGCAAGTGAAGCAATGGGCGAACAAGGCAAAGGTGCGAACCGGGCCAACTGGCAAATCCAGCCGCGCGGAGAGTTGCTGACCATCACTTCCCGGGAACTGCAGGCGCTGGGCTTCCATGGGTATCCTCATGCTTGACGCGAACTGTATGAGGTTCCCACTCTAGCCAAGTTTGCCGCCGAGTGCTACTGGCGTCGCATGGCTGGCTGCGCACAACGCACTGGGGCGACGGCAAGCTTGCCGGCGCCCCGCTTTCCGTTGTACGCAAAAGCGCACCCGTGGCGAGCTTGCGCTGCTGGCGGATCAGGCTGCCTTCGGCGCGGCCGCCTTTTCCGGGCGCTGCGAGAAGGTCCGCTCGAACACCGCTTCGGCKATGCGGTTCTTGAGTATTTCAATGGAGCCGCCGGCGATCATCCAGCCGCGGCAACGGCGCAGGCAATACTCCACCAGCGCCTCCTGGCTGTAGCCCATGCCGCCCATCACCTGCAGGGACTCGTTGGCCACGTCGAAGCCCGCCTGGTTGCAGAACGCCTTGGCAATCGCGGTTTCTTCCGCCGAGGGAAAGCCGCTGTCCGCATTGGCAGCCGCCCTGTACAGCAGCAGCTGGCCGGCATCGAGCTTGATCTTCATCTCGGCGAACTTCCATTGCAGGCCCTGGAACTCGCACAGCAGGCGTCCGAACTGCTTGCGCTGCATCGCCCAGTCACGCGCCACCTGGTAGGCATAGCGTCCAAGCGCCAGCGAGCGCGCGGTGTTGCCCATGCGCTCGACATTGAAGCCGGCGATCTGTTTCTTGAACCCCCCCTCGCCCAGCAGCACGTCGGAAGCCGGGATGCGCACGTCCTCGAAGTAGATCTGCGCCCATTCCTCGCCGGACATGAACCTGGAGCGCTGCCCGATACGCACGCCCGGCAGCTTGGTATCGATCAGCACGGAACCGATGCCGCCCACGCCCGGGCCAAAGCGCACATAGGCCAGGATCACGTCGGCGTGCGGGCCGTGGGTGGTGAAGACCTTGGTGCCGTTGATCAGGAAATCGCCGCCGTCGGGCGTAGCCGTGGTGCGCAGCTCGGTCACGGCGGAGCCGGCCTCGGGCTCGGTCATGCCGACGGAGATCAACGCCTCGCCGGCCAGCAAGCGGCGCAGCCATTTGTCCTTCTGCGCCGGCGAGCCGTACTCCGCCAGCACGCGAATGGCGCCAAAGTTGCCAGCCTGGATGACGTCGGCACTGCGCGGGCAGACCGCGGCAACAGCCTGGATGGCGATGATGGCGTCCATCAGGCTGCCACCCTGGCCACCGTCGGCCTCGGCAATGGTGATGCMCAGCAGGCCCTGCTCGCCCATCTTGCGGGCCACACCCCACGGGTACTCGTCGGTATGGGCGCGGGCGACGGAGCCGGCGCGCAGCTCGCGCTCGGCAAAGCGCGTCACGGYGCGTTCGAATTCGGCCTGCTCCTGGGTCAGTCTGAAATCCATGATGGTTGTCTCCAGTGCTATGTTCAGTTCGGTTCAGTTCGGTTTTGTTCAGATTTGCTCAGCTTTGCTCAGCTAGCCGGACCACGCAGTCCACGCCGACCACGCCATCGGCGCGCACGAACAGCGGATTGATCTCCGCCTCCAGCACGCGCACGCCCTCAAAGGCCGACAGCCGGGAAAAGTGCACGATGGCATCGGCGAGTGCCCCGACGTCCCCGCGCGGCAGCCCGCGGAAGCCGCGGATCAGCGCGGTGCTGCGCACTTCGCCGATCATCTCCATGGCATCGTCGCGCGTCACCGGCGCCGGGCGCAGGCTGACGTCCGGACGTAGCTCGGCCGCGATGCCGCCCGCGCTCAGGATGACGATGGGCCCCACCAGCGGATCGTCCCGGTAGCCGAGCATCAGCTCCAGCAACTTGTCCTCCATGCGCTGCACCAGGATGCCGTCGAGCCGGGCCTGCGGCACGGCGCGGCCGACATCCGCCAGGATCCCCGCCATGGCGCGCTGCAATTCCTCCGTGTCGCGCACGCCGACGCGTACGCCGCCCACGTCCGTCTTGTGCAGGATGTCGCGCGAGCAGATCTTGGCCACCACCGGATAGGGAATCTTGTGCCAGCACTCGCCCACCGGCATCAGCGCCAGGGGCGCGACAGGCACGCCCAGCGCCACGAATGCGCCGGCCGCCTCGTACTCCGAAAGGTTGCCCGCCACAGGCAAGCCCGCCGGCCAGCTGAGCGGCGCGATGGCCTCGTCAGCCTCGGGGTGCGCCCGCGCGGCCTTGAACAACTGCGCCAGCGCGTCCGCGCAGGCCTCCGGCGTGCGAAAGGCCGGGATGCCCGCTGCCTGCAGCACCTGCAGCGACGCACCAGCCTCCGGCGCGAGGAACGCGATCAGCGGCTTGTGCCCGGCCCCGGCGGCTTCCACCATGGGCCGTACGGCAAGCTCCGGGTGAAACTGTGCGGATGAGCCCGCCACGCACAGCACGGCGTCGCACCAGTCGCTCAGCAGCAGTTGCTCGACCAGGTCCTTGTACTGCGCGCTGGTCGCCGCCAGCGTCAGGTCGATGATGGGCGTCTGGCGGATACGCACGCCGCGCCCGATCATGTGCGCCACGAAGGCATCCGGCGGCGCCACGGCGTCGATCTGAGACAGGCCCAGCCGATCCACCACGGTGGCCGCGCCGCCCCCCGTGGTGGTCACCACCGCCACGCGGGGATTGCGCTGGAGCGCGGGCACCMACTGGCCATAACGCAGGGCCAGCGGCGCCGCTTCGAACAGCGTCTCGAGCATCTCCACGCGCATCACGCCGTACTTGCGCAGGAAGGCATCCACGGCGGCGTCGTTGCCGGCCAGTGCGCCGGTGTGGGACTGGGCCAGCGCCTCGCCCTGCGCAGAGCGGCCGAGCTTGTAAACGATGACCGGCTTGCCGGCCTGCCGCGCGCGGCGCAGCGCCGGCCCGAGCACGGCGGCGTCCCGGATCGTCTCCAGGAACAGCAGGATGACCTTGGTGGCGTCATCGTCCACCAGCAGGTCGACCAGCTCGCCCACGCCGATGTCGCTCTCGTTGCCGACCGACACCAGCTTGGCAAAGCCCAGCCCGCGCGCGGCGCCTCGCGACAGCAGCGCGCCCAGCATCGATCCGCTTTGCGAGATCACGCTGATGCTGCCGGCGTGCAGCTCGTCCATCTCCAGCACGGCATTGACGGACAGCACCGCGCCGGACGCCACATTGACCACGCCGATGCTGTTCGGCCCGATCAGGCGCACGCCCAGCGCCTGGGCCTTGCGCACCAGCGCCTGCTGCGCGGCCATGCCGGCCTCGCCCACTTCGGCGAAGCCGTCCGAGAAGACCGTCACCACCTGCACGCCCTTGGCCGCGCATTGCTCCAGCGCGGCTTCCACGTGCTTGCCCGGCACCATGACAAAGGCATGCTCCACCGGCCCCGGCACGGCCGCCAGGCTGGGATAGGCCTTCTCGCCCAGCACTTCGGCGCGCGTGGCGTTGATCGGGTAGATGGTGCCCCGGTAGCCGTGCTTGCGCATGAAGCGCATGGGCCGGGCGGTGTTCTTGGTGATATCGCTGGACGCGCCCACCAACGCCACCGTGTCCGGCGAGAACAGCGCCTTGGCCAGGCTGGCGGATTTTGCCGGGGCGCTTTGTGGGTCCATTTCAGCCATGGTTGTCTCTGCAGTCATCGGGTTCATGCTTCACGCCGCGCCGAGGCCGGCGAGCCGCAGCCCGCGTACGCTGCCGGTGTCCAGTTGCCACAGGGCAGCCAGCAAGCCCTTGGCGGTGCCGCTGCCGATCACCGGCGCGGCCAGCTCCATGAACTTGTCGTTTAGCGTGGCGTCGTCCAGCGGGGATTCGGGATCGCCCTTGCGGTAAGGGGCAAACAGCGCATGGCGCGCGCCGCTCTTGCACAGGATCTCAACGCGCGCCGCGCGCTGGCGCGGGAATGCCGCCGTCAGTTCCGGGTCCGCATGCAGGGTGACGCGCTTCATCAGTTGCCGGATCTGCGGGTCGCGCAGGCGCTCATCGGAGAAGGCATCGAGCCGCACTGCCCCGCGCAGGATGCCATGCGAAACCACATAGGGCAGGCTGAAGCGCGCTTCGAACGCGGTAACGGGATTGGCGTTGCCGGTCACGTCGATGGTGGCTTGGTATGCCCACACGGTGACCGCCTCGATATCGGCCCCATCGATGCCGTGCTCGCGCACCAGTTCGATCGCCGCGTCGATGGCGGCAAAGGTATGGCCGCAGCAACCGTGGTTCTTCTGCGTGATGCTCAGGATGTTGTAGGTGGTGCCCAGCCCCTGCCCCACGCTCGACCAGTCGGGGCTGCCACACAGCGCCGCGCCGAAGCCGGCTGCGCCTTCCAGGATGTCGTGCACGCCATTGACGCCCACGGCCGCGCCCTGCGCCGCCTGCACGCCCACCATGGCGGCGTGCCCGGCGTGCAGCGCCTTGGTCATCGCATCCGAGCGGAAGGCCTGCTGCAAACCCGAGGCAAAGGTGGCGGAAGTCGCCAGCGCATCCGCGGCCACGCGTGCGTCTCCCGGCGCCAGCAGCAAGGCGCTGGCCGCCGCGCTGCCGAAGCAGCCCACGGTGCCGGTGGTATGGAAATAGCGATAGTGCGCGGGCTGGATTGCTGCGCCGATGCGGGTGGATACCTCGTAGCCTGCCACCACCGCCCGCAGGAAGGCCTCGCCTGTGGCATCCCGGGCTTCGGCCAGCGCCAGCGCGGCGGAGATGGTCGGGCAGCCGGGATGGTAGACCGCGTCCCGGAAGATATCGTCGAACTCGGCGGCATGCGATGCGCTGCCGTTGATCCACGCAGCCGTGGCCGGAAACGCCGTCGTGCCATGGCCGATCACGGTGGCCGCGCCCACGCCCAGCTCGTCGCGATGCGCCTCGACGAGGTTGGTCCCCGGCGACATGCGCGTGCCGGGAAACAGCGCGGAAAACCAGTCGATCACGGCGCGCTTGCCATCATGGAGAACCTCGGGCGACAGTGCGCGCCGCCCTTGCGCGCCGACGTATTCGGCCAGTTCATCGATCACCATGCAGTGCTCCTCGTCATTGTTTGTCTCAAAGGCGGCTTGATGGCGCATTGCCTGCCGCCTTGACCCCGATGTTAAGGATCGCCTGCCGGGGAGCTTTGAAATTTGGTGAAGGCTCCCGAGCACGGTGGCGAAATGGCATGCGCCGGGGCCCCGCAAGCCCGGCTGCCGGCGCATTTGGCAAGCGACCTGCCGCGCCCGGGAAAATCCGGTTTGACGTTGGCGGCGAGCCTGCATAGCATGGCAGGCCGTCCCTGGCGCCTTCGTACGCCACGCCCGCCGCTACACAGACGCACACAGACGCACACAGACGCACACAGACGCACACAGACGCACATAGACTCACCTAGCCGCAGACACCCGTATGGATATCGCCTCCCTGGAAGTTCTCATCGCCGCCGTCGAGGAAAAAAGCCTTTCCCGCGCAGCCGAACGCCAACACCTCGTCACCTCGGCAGCCAGCAAACGCATCTCCGAACTGGAGCGCCAGGTCGGCACCGCGCTGCTGGTGCGCCACGGCCGCGGCGTGGAGCCCACGCCGGCCGGCGCCATGCTCTACCAGCATGCCAGGGCCATCGTGCGCAGCATCAAGCTGGCCGAAGAGGCGCTCATCACCTATTCGATGGACGGGATCGCCAAGATCCGCCTGGCGGCAAACCGGTCCACCATCCTCCAGTTCCTGCCCACCGACATCAGCGGCTTCCTGCACAGCGCGCCCGACAGCCGCATCGACCTGATCGAATCGTTCAGCTTCGACATTCCGCGCATGGTCTCCAACGGCGACGCCGACATCGGCATCTATCATGCCGAAGCGCCCAGCCCCGGCGTGTTCTCCCTGCCCTACCGCTCGGACCGGGTGGGACTGGTGGTGCCGCGCGGCCACCCGCTGGAAGCCAAGGGCTCGCTGCAACTGGAAGAAGCGCTGGATTACGACTTCCTCGGCTATTTCCCGCGCCATACCTTCGATGCCTTCCTGCAGCTGGCGAACAGCACCATCTCGCGGCCGCTGACGGTGAAGACGCAGGTGTCGAACTTCGAGGCGCGCTGCCGCATGGTGCGCGAGGGGCTGGGCATTGCCGTGGTGCCGGAGGGCATCGCCAAGAACTACCTGTCGATGATGGGGCTGAGCCTGCTGACGCTGACCGATGCGTGGGCCACGCGCAACTTCTATGTTTGCGTGCGCGACCGGCAATCGCTGCCGGCCGGGACGGCCAAGCTGCTGGACTACCTGGGCCAGTGCGCGACAATGGAGCGGCATTTCCAGCGCTCGCGCTAAGCCAGGCGGCGGCGCGCTAAAGGCCCGCGCCATCATCATGAAAGAAAGCAGCGTTTCTATTTGATCAACGMTGGACGAGACCAGCTTCGTACCATGTCCCTGGTGGCACGCGCCAAAGTAGCGCGGGCCGAAACCACCTCTATTCTCGTGGAGAGAGACATGATCCTGCCACAGCGGCTAGCCGCCGCCGCGCTGCTTTCGCTTGCCATCGCCGGTGCCGGCACCGGCGCCAATGCCGAAACCTATCCCGGCAAACCTATCCGTATCGTGGTGTCGTTCTCCGCGGGTGGCACCACCGATATCCTCGCCCGCGAAGTCGGCAACCAGCTCGGCCAGAGCCTGGGGCAGACGGTGATCGTCGAGAACCGGCCGGGGGCGGGCGGCAACATCGGCACGGAGTTCGTCGCCAAGAGCGCGCCGGACGGCTATACGCTGCTGGCCACGTCGGTGGGCCCGGTCGCCATCAATCCCACGCTGTACCCCAACCTCAAGGTCAACCCGCAAACCGCGCTGGCCGCGGTCGCGCCGATCGCCGACGTGCCTAACGTGCTGGTGGTGCATCCCAGCGTGCCCGCCAGCGACGTCGCCCAGTTGGTGGCCTATGCCAAGGCAAACCCCGGCAAGCTGAACTTTGCTTCCACGGGTGTTGGCACCGCCGCGCATTTGTCCGGCGCGCTGCTCAACGAGCGCACCGGCGCCAACGCCGTGCATGTGCCCTACAAGGGCGCCGATGCCCTGAACGACCTGCTGGCCGGGCGCGTGCAGTTCATGTTCGCCACCATCCCGTCGGTAATGAGCCATATCCGCGCGGGGCAACTGCGCCCGCTGGCAGTCACCAGCGCCAAGCGCGCCGAAGCGCTGCCCGAGACGCCGACCATGGCCGAGGCCGGCGTGAAGAACCTGGTAACCGGCGCGTGGTTTGGCCTGTTTGCCCCCAAGGGCACGCCGCCCGATGTGATCGCCAAGCTGAACAAGGCCGTGGCCAACGCCGTGAATAGCCCCGATATCCGCAAGAAGTTCGCCATGCAAGGCGCGGAACCGATGCAATACACACCGGATGCGTTCGGCAAGTTCGTGGCGGCCGAGTACCAGGCCTGGCGGCCGATCGTCAAGGCGAGCGGCGCGCGGATCGACTAGCTGCAGGCCTCAGGGACCAGCGTTATCGCCACAGGTTCGTCCTGGCCAGGTCCACCACCTCTGCGCCGCGCCCGTCGATGATCGCCCGCAGCAGGTAAAGGCTGAAGCCCTTGGCCTCCTTGGTGGTGATGGTGGGCGGCATTGCCAGCTCCAGCCGGTTGGTCTTCACGTCGACGACCACCGGCCCGGGCCGGGAGAAGGCTTCCTGCAACGCCGGCCCGACCAGCCCCGGATCCTCCACGCGAATCCCCGCGATGCCGGCGGCCATCGCGATCGCGGCAAAGTCGGTATCCACCATATCGGTATAGGTATCGAGGAACCCCGATGCCTTCATTTCCATGGCGACAAAGCCAAGGTTGCCGTTGTTGAAGATCACCGCCTTGACCGGCAGCTTGTGCTGGCGCAGCGTGAGCAGGTTGCCAAGCAGCATCGAGAAGCCGCCGTCACCGCACATGGCCACCACCTGCCGCTGTGGAAACAACGACTGCGCGCCGATGGCCTGCGGCAAGGCACCGCCACTCCGCGCTGCCCCAGGGCAGCCCGCATGGCCGACTGCATGATGCGCGGCGGGTCGTCTGGATTGCTCACCATTTCGCAATAGTGGCTGCAACCCCGGAACAGCTCCTGCGGCCGGGTCTCCTGGAAGTACCCAGTCATGCTGGCGCCGTGCAAGAACGATGGAAGATAGATGCCGCGTGGCGTGCTGGACGGCTAACTGGACGCGCACAATGTGTCAATCAAGGGGCACGAGCCGGTGCMGCCATTGGCGTGGCATTGCCCGATCAACCTGTGCAGGTCGGTACGCAGCGCCTGCAACTCCCGCAGGCGCGCTTCCACCGCCTGGAGCTTGCGCTCGGCCAGCGCACGCGCGGTCCCGCACGTGCTACCGTCATTGCGTTGCAGCAAGGCACGGATTTCATCCAGCGTAAATCCAAGCGACTGTGCTCTGCGGATGAAGATCAGCCTTTGCAGGCTTTCACGTGGATATTGCCGGATGGCGCCAGGCGCTCGCTCGGGTACCGGCAAGAGGCCACACCTGTGGTAGTAACGCACTGTTTCCACGCCCACGTTGGCCGCCTTGGCCACCTGCCCGATCGTCAGTGCCGATTCCATCGCTTGACTCCGTACCTGAGTACGCACCTAGACTACGTGCAAGCCGGCCTTAAGGGAAGGGGATGGGCAAAGTCCTGCTGCACGCGATCATCACCTGTCCACATTGCGGACACYGGAGCGCCGAGAACATGCCCACCGACGCGTGCCTGTGGTCCTACACATGCGGGCACTGCAACGCCGTGCTGAAACCCAAGGCCGGGGACTGCTGCGTATTCTGCTCCTATGGCGATACCCGCTGCCCGCCGCGCCAGCAAGAACCTGGCGAGCGCAAGCGATGCGCCGCGCCTGCTCCCTGACACCTCATCATCCCCTCGCGCCATGCTATGTCCAAGCTGCAGGAAATCTGACTTGTCAGCGACAACGCTGCAGATAGATGGGCCCGAAGTGGGCGCGTCCATCCTCCTGACCGTGCTCAAGTGCCCCGCGTGCACCGAAGGGGTCATTGGGGAAAACGAGCTTCAACGGATATTGCGCAAAGCCCGCGATCCGGCCGGGAGCAGCCAGCCCGGTCCTGCCTTGCGGCCGCGGGAGCCCGGCGCTGGACACTGACCCTGGCACGGCCCCGCAGCTCACATCCGCGCGCTCTGCCTGCCCTTGAGCGCGCTGCGCAGGTAGTCCGCCAGCGCCACCACGGTGCCCGGGGTGGCGGGCTCGCGCTTCCATACCAGCCCCACGTCCATCGACGGCACCTTGTCGGCAATCCCGCGCCGCACGATGCGCTGCCCCTCGAGCGACCACGGCCGGTAAACCAGGTCGGACAGGATGGCAACGCCGCGCCCGGCCGCCACCAGGCTGCGGACCGCCTCGATCGAGCAGCTCTGGTAGCGGACCTGGGGTGCCAGCCCATATTGCCCCCAGTACTTGCCGACCGTGGCAATGTGCTCGTCCATGTCGAGCAGGATGTAGTCATGCCGCGCCACGTCCGCCAGGCCGATGCGGTCCGCCATCATCAGCGGATGCTCGGGATGGCCCCATAGCTGCCTTGGCGAGCGCAGCAGCGTTTCGCAAGTGACATGGTCGAGCCCGGGCAGGTTCGAAACCAGCAGCAGGGCAATATCGATCTCGCCACGCAGGATGCCCAGCTCGATGTCATGCCGTTCCCGCTCCAGCAACTCAAGCCGGAGCCGGGGAAACTTTCTCTCGATGGACTCCAGCAAGCCGGGCAGCACATAGGCCGTGATGGTTTCGGTCACGCCCAGGCGCACCGTGCCCGCGATGTCTACCGGCGCCACGCTGACGGCTTCCACCGCGTCCAGCACAGCGTCGTCGATCTGCTGGGCATGCCGCAGGAAACGCGTACCGGCTTCGGTAAGGCGCACGCCGCTGGCGTGCCGGGTGAACAACTGCGTGCCCACCGCTTCCTCCAGGCTCTTCAGGGAGGCCGTCATGGACGACTGCGATACGTGGCAACGAAGCGCCGCACGCGACACCTGTCCCGTTTCGGCGATGGCCACGAAATGCTGCAGTTGCTTTAACGTGGGGAGCATCGATTATTCCAATATTGCTATGTCGAAATTATGAATTAGAAATACTTCCTCATGCTAGCTAGCATCCGGTCAGGAGACAAGATGCGGTGACGACGATGATTCAGGAAGACAAGCGCGGCTACTGCACGTTGTGCCGCTCCCGATGCGGCACGGTGAACGTGGTGGCGAATGATGCGCTGATCGCAGTGCGCCCCGACACCGCGCACCCCACGGGCAAGGCGATGTGCATGAAGGGAAAGTCCGCGCCAGAACTGGTCCATAGCGCCGACCGCGTGCTGTATCCGATGCGTCGGACCACGCCCAAGACCGATGCGGATCCCGGCTGGCAGCGCATTAGCTGGGAGGAGGCCCTGGCCGAGGTTGCGCAGCGCCTGCTCCAGGCCAGGCGCGACGGCGGCGCCGAATCGGTCGCCTTTGCCGTCACCACGCCCAGCGGCACGCCGCTGTCCGACAGCATCGACTGGATCGAGCGGCTTATCCGGCTCTTTGGCAGCCCCAACACCTGCTACGCCACGGAAATCTGCAACTGGCACAAGGACTACGCGCACGCCTTCACCTTCGGCTGCGGCATGCCGACCGCCGACTACCGCAACGCCGAACTCATCGTGTTGTGGGGCCACAACCCGACCAACACCTGGCTGTCGCAGGCCGAAGCGATCGGCGCCGGCAGGGCCGCCGGCGCGAAGCTGCTGGTGGTGGACCCCAGGCAGACCGCGCTGGCTGGCCAGGCGGAGCAATGGCTGCGCGTGCGGCCGGGCACGGACGCCGTGCTTGCCATGGCGATCGCCAACCTGCTGATCGAAGCCAATGCGTTCGACCTGGCCTTCGTGCGGCAATGGACCAATGGCCCCTTGCTGGTGCGCAGCGACAACGGGCGCTTCCTGCGGGGCCGCGACCTGGGGCTGGCCGATGGCGATGCCTACCTGGTCTGGGACGCCCATGCCGGGCAAGCCCGGCCGTCGTCGGCGCTGGCCGGGCGGGATTTCGAGCATGTTGCGCTAAGAGGCACATTCGAAGTGGGCCAGGCCACGGCCACGCTCGCTTGCCGACCCGCCTTCGACCTGTATGCCGGCGAATGCGCCCGCTACCCCGCGGACGTAGCCGCGCGGCTCACCTGGGTGGCGCAGGCGGATATCCGCCATGCGGCAAGCCTGTTCGGCTCGGCCAGGCGCGTGGCCTATCACGCCTGGTCCGGCGTTGGCCAGCATGACAACGCAACCCAGACGGACCGGGCAATCGCCTGCCTCTATGCCTTGACCGGCAGTTTCGACAAGACGGGCGGCAACCGGATCTTTCAAAAGCCACCGTACAACCCGGTCAGCAGCTTCGACCTGCTGCCGCCAGAACAAAAGAGCAAGGCGCTGGGCTACGACGCGAGACCGCTCGGGCCGCCCGCGCAGGGATGGGTCACCGCGCGCGACCTTTACCGGGCGATCCTGCATGCGCAGCCCTACGCCGTGCGCACCTTGTTGGCATTCGGCACCAATCCCCTGCTCTCGCAAGCCGATGTGGAAGACGGCGAGCGCGCCCTGCGCAGCCTGGACTTCTATGTCCATTGCGATTTGTTCGAAACCCCCAGTTCCCGTTATGCCGATATCCTGCTGCCGGTCAACACGYCGTGGGAGCGCGAGGGACTGCGCATCGGCTTCGAGATCTCCGCCGAGGCCGAGCAACTGGTGCAGTTGCGCCAGCGCATGGTGTCGCCGCGCGGGGAATCGCGCTCGGACAACGACATCGTGTTCGACCTCGCCGTCAGGCTGGGCATGGGGCAGGCGTTCTTTGGCGGCAGCCTGGAGGCGGGATGGAACCACATGCTCGCCCCTTCGGGGTTGACGGTGGACAGGCTGCGCGAGCAGCCGGAAGGCATCCGCGTGCCCGTTGCCGACGTGGAGCGCAAGTATGCGGGCCGGCCGCGTGAGCGCGCCTTTCCTACGCAAACGGGGCTGGTGGAGTTGTACTCGGAACAGCTGCTGCGTCACGGCTATCCGCCACTGCCACGCGCCGGCCAGTGCCCCGAAGAAGCGGACGACACTGCCGGCGGCGCCTATCCTTTTGTCCTGACCTCGGCCAAAAGCGGCTACTACTGTCACAGCCAGCATCGCGGGCTGCCTTCGCTGCGGCGCCGCGCGCTGCAACCCGAAGCGGAAATCTCCGCCGCGCTGGCAACCGCGCGCGGGATCGCCAGCGGCGATGCGATCYGGGTGACCACGTCCATCGGCAGCGCAAGGTTTATCGCCAAGGTCCGGGAAGGCCTGCATCCCCGCGTGGTGGTCGGCGAGTTTGGCTGGTGGCAGCGCTGCGATGCGCTTGCGCAGACCGCGCTGGGCGTCACGGGCGAGAACAACAGCAACTACAACGGCTTGATCGCCGCGGACAGCATCGATCCGGTCAGTGGCTCCGTGCCGCTGCGGGCCTATCGCTGCAACGTCGAGCCCGATCCTGCTTTCGACGTGACGCGCCGCCGGTGGGACGGCTATCGCGCCTTTCGCGTCGCGAGCCTGGCGAAGGAAGCGCGCGAGGTCACGTCGGTATGCCTGGAGCCCCTGGATGGCGGCGGCTTGCCGGACTTCCTGCCCGGCCAGCATGTGACGATCAAGCTCACTGTGCCGCCCACCGGCGAAGAGATCGTGCGCTCGTATTCGCTGACCGGTCCCGCCGTGTTGCCGGCGCGGCGCGGCTACTCGATCTGCGTGCGCCGCGCCGCGGGCCTGAGCGATACCGGCGAGGCCGTGTTCGGGCGCGCTTCGTCGCATATCAACCTGTGCCTTGCGGTTGGCGACGTCGTCGCGCTGCGCTCGCCGTCCGGCACCTTTGTCATGCCGGTGCGCACCCGGCGCCCGCTGGTGCTGCTGGCCGGCGGGATCGGCATCACGCCGTTCATCAGCCTGCTCGAATCGCTGGCCGGGCTCGCCGATCCGCCAAAGATGCTGCTGTTGTACGCGAACCAGAACGGCCTGGCCCATGCGTTCCGGTCACGCATCCGCGCGCTGCGGCACGCCCTGCCGACGCTGGAAGTCGTCAACTTCTACGACCGTCCCGCGCAAGGCGACGTGCCCGGCGTCGACTACGACGTGGCCGGACGCGTCAACGCCGAGCATGTCCCGGCCGGCCTGCTCGGCCAGCGCCCGCTCGTCTATATGTGCGGCCCCGCGCCAATGATGACCGCCTTCGCCAATGCGCTCGCCGACCGTGGCGTGCCGCGCGCCGACATCTTGCGCGAAGTGTTCCGCTCGCCCGAGCGCGTGGCGGCCGGGTCCGGCCAGCAGTTCAAGGTGGTGTTCGCCAGGTCCGGCACCGCCGGCACCTGGCGCTCGGCGGACGGCCCCCTGCTGGGCTTCGCCGAAAGACTCGGCCTGGCACTGCCCAGCGGCTGCCGGGTCGGGCAGTGCGAGAGCTGCGCGGTTTCCGTCATGTCGGGCCGTATCCGGCACCTGCATGGCGAGGAACCCGAGGATGCCGGGATGTGCCTGGCGTGCCAGGCGGTGCCTGCCAGCGACATCGTGCTGAACGCGTGATCGCGCCCGCCGCCGCCCTTCTTCCAACCCCACCCAAGCCAACATGCTGATACTCGACTCCGACACCACCCGCGCGCTGCTGCCGTTCGCCGAACTCGTGCCCGCCCTGCGCGACGCGTTTATCCGCGGCTGCGAGGTCCCGCAGCGCCACAGCCATGTCATCGATCCGCACGGCGCAGCGCCGGGAACGATGCTGCTGATGCCCTCCTGGCAGGCCGGCGCCTATCTCGGCGTGAAGACCGTGACCATCTACCCGGGCAACACGCTGTCCGGGCTGCCGGGCTTGTACTCGACCTACCTGCTGCACGATGCGTGCACCGGCAAGCCGCTGGCCATGATCGATGGCAACGAGATCACCTCCAGGCGTACCGCCGCCGCGTCGGCGCTGGCGGCCTCTTACCTGAGCCGCAATGATGCTTCGTCGATGCTGGTGCTCGGCGCGGGCCGCGTTGCCAGCCTGCTGCCCCATGCCTATCGCGCCGTCAGGCCGATCCAGCGCGTTGCCGTCTGGGATATCAACGCGAGCCAAGGCGAAGCGCTGGCGGCAAGACTGCGGGCCGACGGCTTCGAGGCGCGCTTTGTCCCGACGATCGCCGCCGCCTGCGAAGACGCTGACATCGTGACCTCGGCCACGCTCTCCACCTCGCCGCTCGTGCATCGCGCGTGGCTCAGGCCCGGCACCCACCTGGACCTGATCGGCGGCTTCACGCCGGCCATGCGCGAGGCTGACGACGGCTGCTTCGCGTCAACCTCCGTCTTCGTCGATACCAGCGAAGCCGTGCGCAAGGCCGGCGACCTGCTCCACCCGATCGACGCTGGCGTGCTCAAGGCCGCCGACATCCGGGCCACGCTCGCGGACTTGTGCCAGCAGCGCCATCCCGGCCGCACGGATGACACGGAGATCACCGTCTTCAAGGCCGTCGGCACCGCGCTGGAAGACCTCGCGGCCGCCGTCATGGCTTATGAAGGATTCGAAGGCTCGCCGCGCGCGGAAAGCCATGGCAATGCAAGGAGACAAGCATGAAAAGCACGCCCCTATCCCTGGACACAACGGATCGCCCGGACCATCCGGACGACCCCGGCCGCGGCGGACTGGAGCGCCTGGCCGTCAAGGTCACCGACTGGTCCGAGCGCTGGTTTCCCGACTCGTATATCTTCGCGGCCATCGCGGTGATCGTCGTCGCGCTTGGCGCGATGGCCATCGGCGCGCCCGCGCAAGGCGTGGCCCGCGCATTTGGCGACGGCTTCTGGAGCCTGATCCCGTTCACCATGCAGATGGCGGTGGTGGCTATCTCGGGCTATGTCGTGGCGGCCTCGCCCCCGGCTTCCCTGCTGATCGAGCGGCTAGCCGCCCTGCCGCGCACGGCGCGCGGCGCCATCGCCTTTGTCGCGCTGGTCAGCCTGCTGACCTCCCTGCTCAACTGGGCCATCAGCCTGATCTTCAGCGGGCTGCTGGTGCGGGCCATTGCACGCCGCACCGGGCTGCGCGTGGACTATCGCGCGGCCAGCGCCGCCGCCTACCTGGGGATGGGTGCCACCTGGGCACTGGGCTTAAGTTCGTCCGCGGCGCAGTTGCAGGCCAATCCCGCCAGCCTGCCCAAGTCGCTGCTGGATATCACCGGCGTGATTCCGTTTTCGCAGACCATCTTCCTGTGGCAATCCATGGCGATGACGGCCGTGCTGATCGCCGCTTCCTTGCTGGTAGCGTATTTTTCAGCGCCGGCGGGCGAGCGCGCGCGCACCGCGCAGGACATGGGCGTGGATATCGACGATGCCGGCGATGGCATTGGCCGCCCCACGCGTCCCGGAGAATGGCTGGAGTACAGCCCGTTGCTGACCCTGCTGATCGTGGCCCTCGGCGCCGGTTGGCTGGTACATGAGTTCACCACCAAGGACCCCATCCTCGCGATCTCCAACCTCAACACCTACAACTTCCTGTTCCTGATGCTGGGAATGCTGCTGAACTGGCGTCCCAAGCGCTTCCTGCGCGCCGTGGCCAGGTCCGTGCCATCCACCGCTGGGGTGCTGATCCAGTTTCCGCTGTATGGCGGCATCGCGTTCATCCTCACCAAGGCGGCCGGCATGGATGGCACGACCTTGTCGCACCACCTGGCATCGGCGTTCGTCTCGGTCGCCACCAAGGAATCGTTCTCTGCGGTGATGGGCGTCTATTCGGCCGTGCTGGGCTTCTTCGTGCCATCGGGCGGCGGCAAATGGGTCATCGAGGCGCCTTACGTGATGCAGGCTGCCAATGAACTGCAAGTCCACCTGGGATCCCATTCCCGGTTTAAGATGCTGGTTTTCAGGCCGGCGCGACCGGCCAACTTTCCTCCTCCACTCTGCCAGCTGACATATGAAGAAGATTGCACTGCTACTTGCCGCCCTGGGCATGGCGTCCATCGCCCACGCTGCCGCCCCGGCCGCGGAAACCCTGCCGTCCGGCATGACCATCCAGACCATCGTCAAGGGCACCGGCGCCACGCCGAAGGCCTCCGATGTGGTCAAGGTGCACTACCGCGGCACGCTCACCGACGGCACCGAGTTCGACAGCTCCTACAAGCGTGGCCAGCCGATCTCGTTCCCGCTGAACCGCGTCATTCCCTGCTGGACAGAAGGCGTGCAGAAGATGCAGGTCGGCGGCAAGGCCAAGCTGGTGTGCCCGGGCCAGACCGCCTACGGCGCGCGCGGCGTGCCCGGCACGATCCCGCCGAACGCCACCCTGAACTTTGAAGTCGAGCTGCTCGGCATCGGCAACTGACGCGAGGCGGCCTCACCGCCTTTCGCAAGGCCCCGGCCTCCCGGCCGGGGTGCGATTGACCGGATTCAATGAAAACGGCACGCGACAGTTCCGGCAATGAGCGGGTCAGGCGGAACGTAGAAAGCCGCCCCACCCAAGGGCGGCCAGCCTTACTCGTCTGAGCCGCCAGGCACCATGGCGCGGCGCTTGCGCGTTACCACCAGGGGTGCCTGGGCGTTGCCTTCTGAAGTCACGCGCGGCGGACGGGGGCCCGAGCCCGGCGTCCGCGGGCCTGCGCCGGGCGGACGTGCGCCGCCACCGCCGCCGGGAGGACGCGTGCCGGTATCCAGCTGGATCGTCGAGATGGCGCGCTTGTAGAT
Source organism: Cupriavidus sp. 01L46 (assembly GCF_056399905.1). Classification (NCBI taxonomy): domain Bacteria; kingdom Pseudomonadati; phylum Pseudomonadota; class Betaproteobacteria; order Burkholderiales; family Burkholderiaceae; genus Cupriavidus; species Cupriavidus sp. 01L46. The sequence goes on along the minus strand of NZ_JBFTSF010000081.1, from coordinate 6,016 downwards.
GGTCTGCATGCCGCCGGGCGTGCTCAGCATCACCACGAACGCGTCGAAGGACTCGATGGAGCCGACGAGCCGGATGCCGCTGACCAGATACACCTGCACACGCTTGCGCTCTTTGCGCGTGGTGTTCAGGAAGGAGTTTTGCGGGTTGGTGTCGTCAAGCTGCATGGGATATTGAGAGTAAGGCAGACGAAGCGCTGCGAGAAAAAGATGGCTACTGCGGCGCAGCTTCGTCGGCGCTGCACCGATGCACAATATCGGTGCTCACGCGCTAACGCAAGATGAATCACGCACGCCGGGATGGCAGCGCATCATGATTGCTTACAGTGGCTAGGCTTGCCATTCTAGCGCAAGCCGGATGCAGTTCCCCGCGCAAGGAGCATGCCAATGGTTCCGGCGCCCGGCTGAAAGCCACCTCAAGGCCACCTCGCACGCGGATCACGGCACCGGGCGCCCGTCCTTTCGCGCCACCCGCTTTGCCATTAACATGTCCGCCCACGATCCAGCAGGCCTCCACATGAAGCTCAACCAGCTGCGCGCCCTGGCCGCCGTTGCCGAAACCGGCAGCATCCAGGAAGCCTCGCGCATCCTTCACCTGACGCAGCCCGCGCTGAGCAAGGCGATCAAGGAGCTGGAGAGCAGCGTCGGCGCCACCTTGTTTGTGCGCTCCAGCAAGGGCGTGCAGCTCACGCCCTACGGGCAGCGGCTGGTCTCGCATGCGCGGCTGATCAGCGAGAATGTGCGGCGCGCGCGCGAAGACCTGGAAGACATGAAAGGCACGGTGCAAAGCGAGATCACCGTGGGCGTGACGCCCGTGACGGCGCTGATGCGGCCGATGGCGGCCTGCCTGAGCACCTTCCGCCGCGAGTTCCCGAACGCCCGGCTGCGGGTGCTGGAGATGCGCCCGGCGCAGTTGCTGGAGCACCTGCGCGAAGGCACCATGGATTTCGCGGTGACCTCGCAGTTGCTGCCGCTGGATCGCGGGCTGGACTGCACCCAGGTGTGCCGGCTGCCGACCATGATCGGTGCGCGGCGCGGGCATCCGCTGCGCGCGGCGCGCTCGGTGCGCCTGCTGCAGCAGGCGGACTGGCTGGCGCTGGACCCGCTGTCCGATGCCGGTTCGCCTTTTCATCAGTTATTCGCCGGTAACGGCCTGGCGGTGCCGACCCGGGTGGTCGAATGCACATCGATGGGCTTGGCGCTGGACCTGTGCTGGCAGGTTGACACCCTGATCCTGCTTTCCAGCGAGTCGCTTGGCAGCAAGTACATCACCGAGCGGATGGATTTCATCGAGGTCGCCGAGCCCGTGCCCGACCGCATCATCTCGCTGGTGACGCGCGACCGGCATGTGCTGACGTGGGCGGCAGCGCGCTTGCACGACGCCGTGCTGCAAGCGCTGGCGGGCCACTACCCGCCACCGGGCAGCACCACCGCCCCATGACGAAATGGCATGCGCCGGCAATGTGCATGCAGGCCACGCAATGCTCCGGCACTGCTGCAGGCGCAGCATGAGGCCATCCGCCCTCCGCGCAAAAACCAATAACAATCAATAAGTTACGAGCCAAAACCAAATCCAAGGGTAATAGAAGCAAGCGAATTTCCCCACGCCGCGCGCCGCCGCGAAGATGGCACACCACGCCGCTTCTACCGTGGCAGGCCGGGGCGTGCGGGTCGGGTACTTCAGCAGCACCTGGTTGCTTGCCGCGCCTTATGTGCCGATACGGAGCGACCCGGTCGTCGTGGCCGGCAGCGCCGCGCCCTGCGGCCGGGCTCTGATTCCCAATGCGCATACCCATGAAAAAAAGCGAAGTGCTTATCCCGCTCGCGGCCCCTAACATGCCCCCACACCGAGAGCAACGGGGCCACGCCGCACCCATTGCCCGTCTACCCCACCCGAGGAGGACCGCATGACCGCTGCCCACACCGGTTGCCGCCGCCATCGGCAACGGGCTGGAAATGTACGACTTCACGGTCTACAGCTTCTTTGCCGCCACCATCGGCAAGTTGTTCTTTCCGTCCAGCAGCCCGCTGGCATCGTTGCTGCTGTCCTTCGCCACCTTTGGTGTCGGCTTCGTGATGCGCCCCCTGGGCGCGGTGCTGATCGGCAACCTGGCCGACCAGCGCGGCCGCAAGGCGGCGCTCACGCTCACCATCGCGCTGATGACGGCGGGCACCGCGCTGATCGCCTTCACGCCCACCCATGCCAGCATCGGCGTGGCCGCTACCGTGCTGGTGGTCATCGGCCGGCTGCTGCAAGGCTTGTCGGCTGGCGGGGAAATCGGGGCCGCATCCGCCCTGCTGCTGGAGACCGCCAGCAAGCGCAACCGTTGTTTCCTGGTCAGCTGGCAAGCCGCCACGCAAGGCGGTGCCGCGCTGCTGGGCGCGCTGACCGGTGCCGCCGTATCGGCCTTGCTCAGCCCCGACGCCATGCTTGAGTGGGGCTGGCGCCTGCCGTTCATGCTTGGCCTGCTGATTGCGCCAGTTGGCATGTATATCCGCCGGCACCTGCAAGAAACCCACGAAGGCGGCAGCACGCATGGCGGCGTGGGCAAGGTGTTTCGCGAGCATGGCCGCACGCTGCTGCTGGGCACATTGCTGATGACCGGCAGCACCTCATCCATGTACATCATGGTGTTCTACATGCCCACCTACCTGGTGACCTCGCTGCATTTGCCGCCCGTCACCGCCTTCCTGGCGGCATGCACGGCCGGCGCTGCCATGCTGGTGATGGCGCCCTTGTTCGGCCTGCTGGCCGACCGGCTGCCGCGCCGCAAGCCGCTGCTCTTTGCCGGCKGGCTGACTTCGCTGGCGCTGGTCTACCCCAACTTCACGCTGCTGTCCGCGGGCCCCAGCCTGYCGCTCACCATGGCGCTGATCGGCGCCGCCGTGACCCTGAGCTCGGTCAGCAGCGGCGCGGGTGCCGCCCTGCTGATGGAAGCGCTGCCGCGCCACCAGCGCGCCACCGGCATGTCGATGATGTACAGCTTTGGCGTGACCGTGTTCGGCGGCTTCGCACCGCTGATCGTGACCTGGCTGATCAGCGCCACGGGCAGCAACATGGCGCCTGCCGGGTACCTGATCACCGCCTCCTGCATCAGCCTGACCGCGCTGGCGCTGTTCCCCAGCCACCCTGGCCGCGACTGACCCGCGGCGCAAGACCCATCCCATCCGAACGCATCACACACCCTGCAGCCATGACCGAGCACCCAGGAAATATCCCGCCGGCACTGACCGAATCCGCCGAGCGCTTCGCCGCACTGCGCCACCGCATCCACGCCCACCCAGAGCTGGGCGCCGACGTGCCACGCACCGCCGAGATGGCCGCCGCGCTGCTGCGCGAATGGGGCTATGGCGTGCACGCCGTGGGCGGCCATGGGCTGGTGGCGCAACTGAAGGTAGGCAACGGCGCGCGCACCATCGGCATCCGCGCCGACATGGACGCGCTGCCGCTGCAGGAGCGCACCGGCCTGCCCTATGCCAGCCAGGTGGCAGGACGCATGCACGCCTGCGGCCATGACGGCCACACCGCCACGCTGCTGGCCGCTGCCGAGTACCTGGCCGCCACGCGCAATTTCGACGGCACCCTCAACCTGATCTTCCAGCCCGACGAGGAAGGCATGACCGGCGCGCTGGCCATGATGAACGACGGCCTGTTCGCGCGTTTCCCCTGCGACGCGATCTACGCCTTTCACAATGCCCCCGGCCTGCCGGTCGGCATGGCGGTCGTGCAAAGCGGCCCGATGGGCGGCTCCTCGGACCGCGCCACGATCACGTTCCGCGGCAAGGGCGGCCATGGCGCCATGCCCCACCGCGCCACCGATCCCACGCTGGCCCTCGCCGCGACCGTGGTGGCCCTCGCCGCGACCGTGGTGGCGCTGCAAGGCATCGTGGCGCGCAATGTGGCGCCGGTCGACGCCGCTGTGATCAGCGTGGGCGAGATGCGGGCCGGCAGCACCTACAACATCATCCCGGAGACCGCAACGCTGAAGCTAACCGTGCGCGCCACCGTGGCAGAGGTGCGAGACCTGCTGGAGACCCGCATCCGCGAGGTGGTGACGCACCAGGCTGCCTCRTGCGGCGTGACGGCAGACATCGCCTATGAGCGCCTGGCGCCCGCGATCTGCAATACCGTGGAAGAAACCGCCATCGCACKGCAGGCCGTGGCCAGCGTGCTGGGCAGCGACAAGGTCATCCAGGTGCCGCCGTCGATGCAGATGGGCAGCGAGGATTTCGCGTGGATGCTGGAAAGGATGCCGGGCTGCTATTTTGCGCTGGGCAATGGCACCGGTGAGTGGGTGGGCTGCTCGGTGCACAACGATGGATATGATTTCAACGACCAGCTGATTCCGCTTGGTGCCGCGTGCTGGGTGGCGCTGGCGGAGGGTTATCTGCGCGCCTGAGACCGCGACATGGGCGGTTTGCCCCCCTTCAATCACCAAGGCCATGTCTGAGGTCATTTACAGTGCATCAGGGAAATCTGCCTGCAGGTGGGTACGCGGCACTAGCGAAATCGTGAGCGAGAACGACATCATTGCGCCGCRGCTCACGGGCATGCAAGACGACCCCCATACCAGGGGACACGCCCCAGTACGCACGGAAGACAACTCACCGACTCGCTTTGTCGCAACATGCGTGCGGGCATCGCGGATTTACAGCTATCGTAACGGTGTTCAGGAACGTGACGGCATCCCCTGTTGAGACGTGGCGGTTGTCGATGTCGCGAATCTCTGGCTGGTGAATGTCGGCGCCGTTGACATCCATGCGCTCAAGCAGATCAGCAAGCCAACGTGCACGCGCTTCGGCAAGCTTCCTGGAGATTCCGGCGCTCTCGTTCTGCCAGAGCGACATGAATACCTCAAAGCCCGCAGGAAACGCTTGCCGCGTATCACTGCGCCACGCGGCAAGCCGAGCAATTTCGGGGGCGGAGAGCTTCGCGGCCCCACGCTCGAAGATGGGTTCGTGCGTCAAGAATGCAGGGCGGCAGGCATATGCAGGCAACACACAGAGCAATACGAATGCAACGAGCAGCTTTTTCATCACGGTTTCCATGCTGGCGGCCTGTAGCTCCAATTTGGGATGTTCGTCACGTAGTATGCGATGTTATCTGCATTGACGATGCAAAACTGATTACGCGCTTTGGCCCGAAGCCTTGACAGGAGAATGTTGTACCACTTGTCTTCAGAGTTCATTGCCTCGGGAAAGTGTGAAACCTCATGAATGAGTACTGTTAGCTTACTATCCTTATCGAAGGGGATTCCCTCTGGGCTATTCTGCTCATGATCCAGACGGCAGAATTTTGGGCCGACAAAAATGGTGTATGTGCCATCCGGCTTGCAAACACTCGCGGTTGCTTCAACTTCCCCATCGCGGGCACGCGGTACACACCCCACGCGCCGGAGTCCCTCTTCTGAATGGCGTTCAAAGTTCCTTTCACGCAAGCTTCCCATAATTTCACGGATTCTGGTCAACCCATCGCGTAGTGATTGCCGCGTATTGCCAGACGTGTGACCGAACCACAGGATCATCTTGTCCTGGTCTGCCTGATTCCACCGCGACAACTCGAAAAGCCGATCACTCAGCAGCCGTACAGCCTTGTCGCGCAGTTGCATCATGGCTGCATGAAATTCGACCTTGCTCATGTTTGGGCAAATTAAGCTCTCGTCCTCGGCGTATTGTTTATTTTGCATATCCTCAACAAGCTTGTTCGAGGCATCCGGGCCTAGATTGCTTGTTGGTTTGATCGGTGCCGCACCTCGGCATCCTCCTCGGTTCACCTCAATGGTGAAGTCCCTCTGTGAGGGAATAACAAACGGCTTCGTTGAACATTTGCAGAAGACTCGTGCTCCGCTTACAAGCAATTGTTTGCCGTGTATGTCGAAGGCCGGGTAGCAGTCGTTCATCACAGGGCCACCAGCCTTGCAAGCAGGACAGGTTGCATAGTCACCTTCGACACCCAACGTTACATTGTGATGGAAAGCGCTTCGACCGGTAGCGATAAGTATGCCGTTCGTGCTTGTTT